>JAQTNW010000002.1:0-14526 GCA_028713655.1 Candidatus Methylacidiphilales bacterium
GGCTCAGAACGGAGATCACGCCCAGCGACTATGGGCCTTCTCAGCCCTCGGAATCGTTGGTTCCGTGCTTCACGCGGCCGTTTACCTGCTGTTGCTGGTGGCCGTGTTCACCGGACGCCCGCCGTTGCCGCCCCCTTCGCAGTGACACTATTGCGTGCAAAATCACAGCCGGATCCCGCGCTGGGCCGGTACTTTATCAAGCAGGGCAAATTTTACAGCCACGTCCCGGATGTTTTCACCGCGCTGCGCGATGTGCTCTTCCCGGATCGGCCCCAGCCATCCTGACGCTTGCTTCAAATGCGGAACTTTTAAGGGATTGACCCCCATCAGCCGCGCGCAGGTGGCATCGACCGCGGGCAGATTCTTTCCCATCACCAGCAGACCCGCATGTTTTGCGTCCCCCATGATAGGCCCGTCCCCCTCCATCCCGACAATCCCGTCCACAATCGCAAAATGCGGCTGCAGCATCGCGTTCAGGTCGAGGATACAGTTGTCGATACCCAGATGATGGAACACATTTTTCGGCCATCCGTACACACAGCCCGGCATGGCGCCGAACAAATTTTTCATGGACAATGTCACGCCAGCCCAGTGATGCGTCTTCATTTTGGGCATTGAAACGATCCAATCCACGGACCGCAACAACTTCGGCACCTCAAACGTCCGCATCGCCGAGCACCCGGCGGTATTTGGCACGGCGACTGTGTCCACGTAATTCAAATCGATAAACCGAATTTTGGCATCGCGCAACACATCCGCCATTCCGGCTGTCTCAAGGATCAATACCGTGTCCCGGCGATGGCCGGCAGCTTCCGCCACCAGCACCTCGGCGGCGCCCAGGGACAAAAAGGCTTCCGCAGCCGCATGTACCACAAGGGGATGGGTGACAATCTGCGGCCGGTTTGGTTCGGGCTCCACAAAATTGGGCTTCAGAAGAATCCTTTTTCCGGAAACATCCGCCGCTCCAACTCCCAAGGCCGCCATTCCGTCCAGGATAATTGTTTTCAGAGGCTTGCCATAGTCTCCGGCCTTGGCGACACAAACATCCGCCCGCTTTCCGTCTTCATACAGCGCGTGGATTCTTTCAAATCCGGCATAGACCAGCAGCCCGCCCGCGGTTCCAATTGCGCCGGTTGCCAGGAATTTCCTGCGCGTCCACTCGGCTTCCTGTTTCGCACCCGGTTTCATTTCAAACCCGCCTCTCCAGCCGCCCGCAGGGTCAGCGGCAAATTTTGAGCGACTTGAACACAAGCCGCCAACATCCCCAGCGATTCACAGTTCAACGCCCCGTAGGAACGCGCCTTTTCAAAGGCCCGCTGCGCCCGCGCCTCGCAATCCGTAACTCCGATTCCCCAGGCCTTCAATGCCAGAATCCCCCAAGCCATCGCGAGGGGAGAACTGATGCCGGCCAACACGCTCTGCAAATAATCCAGAGAACGTTGGACTTTATCCAGGCCGACATGGCCCGCCAAAGCGCAAAGGGCCAGGCCCGTGGTGTCCGGCAATGGCAGGAGTTCCGTATTGAATATGATGGTATTGCCGTAATTCCAGCCTCCGTGCGGCAATTGGCGCTCCAGGAGCATCTCAATTGCACGGGCACAGCGCTCCTCCTTTTCATGGCCGGATGATTTTAGCGCCAGTAAGGCGACTGAAGTGGGAATGACCCAACTGTAAGTCCCGTTATTCCACGGCCAGCCGGAAAAATCAGGGTCGTTGATTTCCGAACCCTTTGGAGGACGGTTGGATCTGACGACTGCATTGTCGTGCAACAGAAATTGAGCCGCCTTTTCGGAGGCCGGAACCATGCCGGGCATCCCGCTCCATGCCAATAGCGCCAACGAGGAAGGCCAGACCGCCGGGTAGCGGTCCAAAGGAAGAACAAGGCTTCCGGAGGAGTCCTGCCAGCTTTCCAGCTTTTGCGCGGTACGCTCGATGCTGGCCGCGTCCGATTGAAGCAGCCGTAACGCCAGAAGCCCCCATGCCGTGGCATCCGCCCGGACTTCAGAGCCCTCTGTGTAGGCAAACCCCCCATCCCCCTCCATCAGACGCTCCAATTCGCGCGCGGCCAAATTGCAAAATTTACTTATATCCATTGCTGGTTGCTTCCATCGTTCAATCTAATGCCCCAGGCAACGGACGCAATGTTTTCCAGCCTTGCGGGAACGAGCCATAAAGGCTACCTTATATTTATGAAGCGGGCGCTCTTTATGGTGGTCGCCAGTGCTTTCCTACACATCTCCGCTGTTCAGGCCCAAACCCCGGATTTTGTCCGCCTCGAACTCAAATCAGGAACCGTTATCTACGGCCATCTGATCGAGCGGGCCGACAAAAGAATTCATGTGGCCGGCGCCTCCGTCAATACCTGGGTTCCGCTTCGCGATTTGTCCGATAAAACCCTGCATCAGTTGGGCCTGTCCACGGATGACGTTACCGTAGAGAACGGCACCATGGGCCTTGATCAAACACGGGTAAAATTGGCCCAATCCGAGTCCCAATATCAGAACTCCAACGCCTATTCTTCCGTGGTTTATACCTTTCCCGACACCCTTTGCTTTTTCCCGATAGGGTGTGGCCGTGTGCCGCACAGCCACTTTGGCTCAATCTGCGGCAGCCATCATTAGCCTGCTTATCCTACACACATCATAATATTCAGTCTGGTTTTTTCATCTGTTGGGGGGGGATGAAAACTGCGGAGGGAGATAAGCAGGCTCTTGCAAAACCGCTTCAAGATAAAGAGGTTCTGTTTCAAAAGAGCTTCCAATTCAAGCGGTTTTGCTTGTAGCCCGGCTGTCGCTGTACCCTCGGTTCCTGCCACACTTTGGAACAGGACACTTTGCTGGGGTTTTCTGAAGCTGTGAAACATCCGGGCTGGAGATGAATAAAATTGAACCTCCAGTCGTCTAACTTTTATGAAAAACAAACGGATATTTTGCAAATCGGGGACCATGGGGCGCATCACCCTGGCCTCGCTCGCATTGGCGGCGAGCCTTGCGTTCCTTCAGCCACAGGCCGCGTTTGCGCGGGATCATGATCAAAACAATCAGGATGGAAAAGGAGCTGGAGGTTCTCAAGGGTCGCAACAGTCCCCCGGCAAAGGCGTTTCGCAGACTTACCATGCGACTCAATCCTTCCACGTTGCAGGGCAAGGCGGCAACAGGGTTTACAACCAGTCCAACTACCATGCTGTCGTAAACCACGGCTCAAGCGGAACCACATTCCAAACGCACAATACGGGGGTTGCCAGCTCACAAACCGCCACGTCGCAGAACATGTGGACGCATCACGATCACAACACTGACTTCCAGACGCATAATGCGGGAGTTGCGACTTCCCAAGCTGTGGCATCCCAGAACGCCTGGATAGGCAATCACAACTCTAACTTCCAGAGGCACGATGCACGTGTTGCCGCATCCCAAACTGTGACATCCCAGAACACCTGGACAGGCCATGACCACAATAACAACCAGCAAATTCAAAGCCAGGCCCGCTTTACTCCTTCAGGAAACCGGGACAATCGTTATCAAGGACGCTGGTTTGCCGCCGACTCCCATCGCGACTGGGACCATGACGGCGATCACTTCTGGCATCATCATCATTACCGCTGGTATGACGGCGGTTGGCTGATTATCGACCTGAATTCCGCTCCCGACTATGCAACATATGATTCGGTCGAAGTTGCGGTTCAGCAAAGACTGGCCGATCAAGGATATTACGATGGCCCCATCGACGGCGATATCGGACCCATGAGCAGCCAGGCAATCGCAAACTACCAGGGCGACCACGGCTTGAGAGTCACGGGAGACATTAACGATCCATTGCTCGAATCGCTGGGATTGGAATAAAACAAGCCGCCTCTAGCGGCCTATGCGCCGCGTTCGGCATCTGTCGGACGCGGTGTGTTCTTTTCTCATTTTGGTTTTTGTCTTCCTCCGTTTTCAGCGCATAATTCCACATGCCTCCCGAGCTCAGCATCGTGATCCCGGCCTACAACGAGGAATCCCTGCTGCCTTCCACCCTCCAGTCCCTGCAAACCGCATTGAACGGTTCCGGCCTCGTTTGGGAGGCGATTGTTTGCGATAACAACTCCACGGACAAAACCGCCGGGATCGCGCATACGCATGGAGCGACGGTTGTTTTTGAATCGCACAACCAGATCGCCCGCGCCCGTAATGCCGGAGCACAGGCCGCCCGGGGCCGCTGGCTGCTGTTCCTCGATGCCGACACGCGGATCAACCCCAGGCTGGCGGGGCTGTTACTTCAGGCCATCCACTCAGGCAAAACCGGAGCTGGCGGGGCCTTGGTGCGATTTGAGGCGGGACAACTCCCTATCATTCCCCGGTTTTTTATCGCAATGTGGAATTGCGTTTCGCGCGTCTCACGGATTGCGGCGGGTTCTTTCATCTTTTGCACGAGGGAGGCATGGGTCGAGACCGGCGGGTTTGATGAAAGCTTTTACGCAGGCGAGGAAATCTTTTTTTCGTTCCGCCTCAAAACCTGGTGCCGCAAGCAGGGCCTGGCATTCAAAATTTTGTCCGAACCGGTTTTGACCTCGGCCCGCAAGCTGCACTGGCACAGCGAGGCGAAAATCTGGGGCGCCCTCTTTCGCGCGGCAATGCCGGGCGCCATTAAGGATCGGGATCGCTGCGCCTTTTGGTATAAACGTCCTGGTGAAATCAAACCCATGCCGTGACGGGTCGGATTCCGCATTTCCGTTGAGGAAACGGTGCTAAGCGACTTTTTCTCAATTTTTATCCCTATTAATCTCCGATGAAGCTATAGTTAAGTCATGGAAAATAAACCGGCCATCAACCGCATCGCCTTTGTGGGCGATTACGTACCGCGCCAATGCGGCATTGCAACCTTCACCTCGGATTTGTGCGAGGCCATCGTCACCGAATTTCCATCCGTGCAATGCTTCGTCGGAGCCGTAAACGACCGGGACGGCGGCTACGATTATCCGGACCGCGTCCGCTTCGAGATCAATGAAAAGGAAATCGATTCCTACCGGCGCGCGGCGGATTTTTTGAACATCAATAATGTCGATTTGGTTTCGGTGCAGCACGAGTTCGGCATCTTCGGCGGCCCTGCCGGCAGCCATCTGCTCGCATTGCTCGGCGACCTTAACATGCCGGTTGTGACAACATTGCACACGATCTTGAAGGAACCCAGCGACTCGCAGCGCCGCGTCATGCTCCAGCTCGCGCAATTGTCGGACCGTTTCATCGTGATGGCCCAAAAAGGGGGCGATTTCCTCCGCGACGTTTACGGTGTGCCGGCGGAAAAAATCGACTTCATTCCGCATGGAATCCCCGACATCCCGTTCGTCGATCCGCATTTTTACAAGGACCAGTTTGGCGTCGAGGGCAAAACCGTGCTGCTCACATTCGGCCTGCTCGGCCCGAACAAGGGCATCGAATACATGATCGAGGCGCTGCCGGAGATTTTGGCAAAGAATCCGAATGTCGTTTACATCGTGCTCGGCGCGACACATCCGGCCCTTATCGCACGGGAAGGGGAATCCTATCGCCTGGGGCTGGAACGGCTGGCTGAAGCGCGCGGCATAAAGAAGAACGTCATTTTTTACAACCGATTCGTCACCATTGAGGAGCTGAAGGAATTCATCGGCTCCGCGGACCTCTACCTCACGCCTTATCTCAACGAAAAACAGATCACCTCGGGCGCCCTTGCGTACACCTTTGGCGCGGGAAAAGCCGTCATCTCGACACCCTACTGGCATGCTCAGGAATTGCTTGCGGAAGAACGCGGGGTGCTGGTCCCGTTCGCAAATTCCAAAGCGCTCGCAGAAGCGGTCAATGATCTTCTGGCCAATCCCAACAAGCGGCATGCCATGCGGAAAAGCGCCTACATGCTGGGCCGTGAGATGATCTGGCCGGTTGTCGCACAGCGCTGCATGGAAAGTTTTGAAAAGGCCCGCGCAGGGCGCGTACACCTGCCGCGCAAGGCGTTCGCAAAACAAACGCTCGAAAACCGTCCCTATCAATTGCCGCCGTTCAAGCTCGACCATTTGTTCCGCTTGAGCGATTCGACAGGAATCCTGCAGCACGCGGTTTTCAACGTGCCAAATTACAGCGAAGGCTATTGCACGGACGACAACGCGCGCGCTTTCATCCTCACTGTTCTGCTTGAGGACATTGGCGGCAAGGCGCATCACGACATGGACCAGCTTGCAACTTCCTATCTTGCATTTCTCTGGGATGCATTCGACCGGACATCCGGGCGCTTCCGCAACTTCATGGCCCACTCCCGCCAATGGCTCGAGAAAACAGGCTCGGAAGACAGCCACAGCCGCGCCTTGTGGGCGGTCGGCACCGCTCTCGGCCGCACCAAAAACCAGGGCTATCGCAATCTTTGCGGCCTGCTTTTCCAGCTCGGACTGCCGGCGGTAAATGATTTCACATCGCCGCGGGCGTGGGCATTCACCCTCATTGCCATCCATGAATATCTGCGCTGTTTTGCGGGCGACCGCGCGGTCAATATGGCGCGTGAAAGTCTCGCCAGGAAGCTCGTCCAGCTTTACCACGACCACAGTGCGGATGATTGGACGTGGTTCGAAACGATTGTGACTTATGACAATCCCAAACTTTCTCACGCGCTCATCCTCACAGGCCATTGGACATCGCAGCCTGAAATGCTCGAGATCGGGCTCAAATCGCTGCGTTGGCTTGCGGAAATCCAGACTTCCGAACAACGCTGTTTCAGGCCCATCGGCTCGAACGGCTTTTATAAAAAGGGGGAAACACGGGCACAGTTCGACCAGCAGCCGGTCGAGGCGCATTCCATGCTTTCCGCCTGCCTCGAAGCGTATCGCGTGACGAACGATCTGTTCTGGCTGAATGAAGCGCGCCGGGCGTTCGAGTGGTTCCTTGGACGGAACGATCTCGGCCTGCCGCTTTATGATTCGGCCACCGGCGGCTGCCGGGACGCCCTGCATTCCGACCGCGTCAACCAAAACGAAGGCGCCGAATCCAGCCTCGCATTCTACCTGTCGCTTGCAGAGATGAGCCTCGCACAAGACTTGCTCCAACTTCCGAAACCGCAGCCGTCATGAGCATTCAAATCCGCCGCCGTGAATTGCAGTTTCTGCCCGATGCCTCGCGCGTCCTGCTCCGTCCGTTCATTCAATCCAATCCCGAACGCGTAACCCACATCATCGAACGCGCGCTTTCGTTGGATGATGACGAAATCGAGCATGAACTGGCGGTCGTCCTGCGCGATTTCGGCACGCGCCACCTTGACCTTGAACCGGCATTGCTGCGGCATTTCGCCAAAGTTCAAAAGCTTGTTCCCACCGGCAGGCCCCTCTCCAAATCTCTTCGCCTCTTGATCGGCGCGCTTTTTACGGGCGAGTATTCGCTCGAATCCGCCGCGCTCTTCAACCCGTCGATTGTTCCGCACCCCTATCAGGGCGACATGCCTGACGGTTCCCTCCGTTTTATTCTCAGCCTGCGCGCTGTGGGTGAAGGGCATGTTTCATCCATCGAGTTCCGTACCGGTGTGATTGATATGCAGGGCGGCATCAAACTGGATGTCGTTTCGCGTCATGTCGTCGCACCCGACATTGTGCCGAACCCGACCTACAACAAAGCCGCGTTCACATTCAAACTCAACGAGATGGGCTTTCAAAACGCCTCCGCCGAAACCATCATGAGTCCGCTCAAGGATAATTTTACGCTCGCCGATCTCGACAAGAGCATATCCGTGTTCACAAACAGCGCAGAGCCGCAAACCCGCGAGGGAACCCGCACGCTCGAGTGCGTGCGCTGGCTCGCGGAATCCAATTATGACCTGAGCTTTTCGCCGGCTCTTGCCGTGAGCGAACGCATTATTTTCCCCGTCTCCCCCAACGAAAGCAACGGCATCGAAGACGCGCGGTTTGTTCGCTTCACTGAAACGGATGGCACCGTGACCTACTACGCGACCTACACCGCCTACAATGGACGCGTGATCCTGCCGCAACTCATCGAAACGCATGACTTCCTGAATTTCCACGTACGCACGCTCAATGGCAGCGCTGTGCAAAACAAAGGCATGGCGCTCTTCCCTCGCCGCATCAACGGCCGCTACGCAATGATCTCACGGCAGGACGATGAAAACCTTTTCATCATGTTCTCCGACAATCCGCATTTCTGGAACGACCCGGCGACCCTGCTGACGCCTGCGCACCCGTGGGAATTGGTAAAAATCGGCAACTGCGGTTCGCCGATTGAGACGGAAGCCGGCTGGCTCGTGCTTACGCATGGCGTCGGCCCGATGCGGCGTTACTGCATCGGCGCGATTCTGCTCGATCTGAACGACCCGTCGCGCGTGATCGGACGCCTGGATGAACCGCTCATCCGCCCCGAGGAATCCGAGCGCGATGGCTATGTGCCCAATGTTGTTTATACCTGCGGCGCGCTGCTCCACGGGCGCGAGCTGATCCTGCCTTACGCCTTGAGCGACAAAGCCTCAGTCATCGCCTCCGTCTCGATCGATGAACTGCTCGAGCAGTTGCATAAAAAATGCTAGGGTTCTTTTGATTTATTACACGGCAGTTTTGTTGTTGATCTGGAGTGCGGTGACAAGCCTTCGTGCTCCATTCTGAATTCTTAATTCCGACTTCAGAATTCCACGCAAATTTTTTCTCTGCGTTCTCTGTGGCTCTGCGGTGAACCCTGCTTGATCCCGGCTCATTCCCACTGACTGCGGATTCCGCCCAGCCACGCCAGCAAAAGCCCCGTCAGGATATGAAACACCAGCACCCAGATACAGAGAGGAACTTCAGCCAGTGGCGTCAGGGTGATGGAAGCCACCAGATCATAAAAACGCGTGTCGCGCATCGACTGGATATATCCGGACCAACTCCAATACGCCGCGATGAACGGCCGTACCACGGTTCCAAGAAAATCCGGCAGCGCAAGAACGGCCCCCGACAACGGAAGCTGGAAGCCCACAAGATAAATCGAAATAAGCGAAGCCTGCTCGGTGGTGCGGGACCAACTCGAAATCGCCAGGCACACCACCGTCATGGCCAGATTGGCCAGAAACAGAAGCAACAATTCCTGAATCGGATCTCCCGGCAATCGGCAAACGATTTTGACCGCAAACGCCATGCACACGGACTGCGCCGCAACCAAAAATACCAGGAACCCGAGCTTGCCCGCGAGGTAACTCCCCACATTCAAGCCTCCAAGTTTTTCCTTTTCAAAAATCAGCCGTTCCGAGGCGATTTCGCGGGCCGCGTTGTTGGAACCCATCAAGGTCAGCAAGACCACCTGGAACATCACAAGGCCTGACACCAGGCTCCCGATATGCGTGGTCTGGATGTTGAATTCCAGGCGCTCCTTCATCACCTGCAGGATCGAGGGATCGGCCTCCATGCTCATATTCTGGATTTGCGGCAGTCCGTTGTAGGCAAACAGGATCACCACCAGCGGGAAAACCACCAACAAGGAAAGTTGGAGGCCGAGCTGGGCATGGTCCCTCAGGAAAAGCCGCCAGCGACGGCAAAACAAAATCCAAAATTGCATGAAAAAGCCGGCCGGCTCCGGCGGGGCTTCGTCCATTTCGGCCTGGTTGAAGGAAAGGATTTCCCCTGATGCCTGCGCCTGTTTCGGAAGGACCGCCTTATAAGTATGGAGCTTTTCCAACCAGAATCCGGGTTCCTCTTCCGCCAGCCGGGGAAATACGTTCTCAGGGCTCGACGCGCTGAAATATTCGAGCAGGAAATCCGGCGGCCCCTGATAGGCCAGCGTGCCCTGGTTCAACACGGTCACGGAATCATAGACGTGAAGATGCCTCAGGCTGTGCGTCACGCTCAGCACGGTTCGCTCGCCGGAAGCCAGGTGCCTCAGCAACTTGACGATTTCATCCTCGGCCTTGGGGTCCAGCCCGCTCGTCACCTCGTCGCAGAGCAATAGGGCGGGATTGCTCACCAGTTCCAGGGCGAGTCCCAGCCGGCGCCTTTGTCCTCCTGACAGAACGCTTGCGCGCCTGTCGGAGATTTCCAGCAGCCCGACATACTCCAAAATCTGCGACACACGCTCGCGGACATCCCGGCCCGCCAATCCGCCCACACGCAGCCTGCAGGCGTTATGCGCGCATTCCCAAACCGTGAGGTGGTCGTGAAAAATGCTGAACTGCGGAACATAACCGAGTTCCGCGGGCTCCAGGTCATGCTCCTCGGCCAGGTCACGGCCGCGCCAATGGATTTTCCCGTTTGTGCTTTCCATCAATCCGGCGATGACTTTCAGGAGGGTGCTCTTCCCGCAGCCCGATGCTCCCACGATTGCCGCAAAGTGCCCCGCCGGATAAAACAATGAAATGTCCTTCAGCAGCGCCTGCGGGTTTTCCACAGGGCCGCGCTCGACAACGATATCGCTGAGTTGAAGCATGAGGCGTCATGATGGCGGTGGCGGATGGATGAAACAACCCAAATGATTGAACACGTTTTTTACAGAAAGATCGCGAAGGGGAATACAAGGTTTAACCACGAAAATCACGAACAACGAATTGGCCGCAAAAAGGCGCAAAACACGCAAAAATAACAAGGAACCAAGAACTCAGAACCAAGAACGCTTTTTATCAGCGCTTAAAAACGACCTTTGCATTTGACGCGGATTTGCCAATAGTAAATAAATTACCCGGAAAAAATCTTATGCCTTGCCCCATCCACAGCGACCCCGATCCGTTCAAGGAGGCCCGCAAAAAAGACGGCATCCTCGTCAATGAATTTCAAGGGAAGCCCATCCCGATGATCCTGCGGCACGAGGAGTTGCGCGCCGTGACCAAGGACTGGCAGACATTCAGTTCCGACGCCCCGATGCGCGTCCCGATTCCGTCGGAGGAAAATGTCCGCACGGTGCGCCAGTTGCCGCTGGAAATTGATCCGCCGGACCACACCGAATATCGCGGGATTGCCGAGCCGTTTTTCAACCGGGCCAAACTCCCGGAGGTCGTTGCCCGGGTGGAAGCCCTGGTCGCCGAACTTCTCACCGATGCGCTCCAGCGCGAATCCATCGAGCTTGTGCGCGAGTTTGCCATTCCGTTCCAATCGCGCGCGCTGGCAATTCTGACCAACATGCCGGATGAGGAGGCGAAAATCTGGATCGGCTGGGGTACGCACATTTTTCGCGAAGGTCCGGGCGAAAAGAAGGGCGCCGCCCTTGAAATCTATCTCAACAGCCTCTATGACCGGGCCGAGGCAAATCCCGGCGACGACTTTTTCAGTGCGATAACACGGGCGACGTTTCAGGGCCGCAAGCTCACGCGCGAGGAGATGCTTGGTTACGGGAGCATCATGTTTGCGGGCGGGCGCGACACGGTGATCAACTCGATCAGCGGCGTGATCGGCCATCTTTCCAGGAGCCAGACGGACTTTGAATACCTCCGCGAGGATCCCAAGCGGATCGTGAACGCGGCCGAGGAGTATTTTCGCGCGATTTCACCCGTCACACACATTGCCCGGATGTGCCCGCACAAAACCGAAGTACATGGCGTGACTGTTGAGCCCGGAGAACTGGTTACACTTTGTTTTGCCTCGGCCAATCATGACGAGACGGTTTTCCCCGCGCCGGAAGAAGTCCGGCTGGACCGCAAACCCAACCCGCACGTTGCCTTCGGATTCGGTCCACACCTTTGCCTCGGCGCCGCCCATGCGCGCCTGGTGGTAAGGAGCCTTCTCAAGGGCCTTTGTGAAAAGGTCCAGCAAATCATAACGATTGAACAAAAGGAAAAGGTCGAGCGCGAAACCCGTTACAACCGGCCGCTCTCCTTTGATTCGCTGACCGTCCGCTTCAAGGCGCGTTGAGGTTGTCATTTGTTTGGCTGGAGTCCCAGCAGTGAGGGTGTCATACTGACACTGAAATGTTGCCATCAAGCCCCAGAATCGCCCTGCTCGCGTGTGCGGTTATTGGCCTCGGTTTTTCGGCAATCGGACGCGCAGCAGACCCGGAAAAGCCGGCAACGCTTTCCGAAGTGCGTACCTGGGGCGACTTGCTGGCGCAGAAACCGGTGGAGATTCTAAAACCTTGGGGACATGACGGCCCATCAAAATCCCGCCAGTCATTCAAGATCGGCATCGATCGTACAAGGAGCATGCGTTATGGTGGCGTTGTGCTGTATTGTTTGGTACAGGGCGACGCCAAGCAGTATGGTATATGGGGGGGAGAAGATTCTTCACTTGGGCCGTTTTGGTTTAAAATTCAGCCACCAGGTGACATCGCGCGGACGCTGAGTAGCGGCTTTGATATCGATGGTCCATTACATCAACCCGGTGCAGCGGTTCTCTACATGAAAACCATCCCGCTGGATTTGGCGGGAGATTATTCCATCTATGTGGAAGGGCTGGCGAGTGAACAGAATTCCAAAAATGCAACTCGTACCATTATTGCCCAAGCAACGGTAAAAGTATCCGGGGTATCGACAATACTCTGGATGCCCTGGATGAAGTCTCAAAGTAATGCTGAAAATAATGCCAGCCCAGCCGACGACCATTATAGTGTGATGAATGTCGCCAATCCTTCCAGCGGAGTTGCACTCCCAAAATGTGAAGGTTGGGAACCTATTGTTATCCCGAAACTTTCCGATATTAAATATCTTCTCCCGGAGTTCATTCCCTCCAAGCCGGATGCGGGCTTGCAATTGGCCTTGGAAGGCAACGACCTTGTCATGAATTTCGACGAGGAAATCTCCACACATTTTTCCGATGAACATTTTCTCACGCGCTGGTGGGTGAATGGTAAGCCCTTTATTCCCAAGCTGGAGATATTGGGGAATGCAATCAAATCACGCGCATTGGATGCAAAAGAGATGAGTGTACGGGATGAGCATTTCAGGATGGAGTTTCATCCTGAAGTTCTTGGCGTGAAAAAGGGCGACACAGTTGGCGTACAACTTCTCTTTTGTCCTCACGGCTGGGAATATGTCGGGCCAGCACAAATGGCCCAAGCACAAGAATCACGGGCAAAATTGGCAGGTATATCGGCGAATCTGGAGATCCCGTCCATTTCCCGTCTCTCGAACCGCATCGATTTTATCTATTCCGGCGATCCCAAGTCGATTGCGCAGCCCTAAGTTTTTAGTCTTAAGCGTTCTTTGCGATCTTCCTGTAAAAAGGCATCTGGCTTTTGATCCAAAAACAAAAACCCCTTGTCTTCCCCCGTATCAGGGGGATGAATGCAGCTTGCCCAATACCCATGCGTGGCTTTCCCATTGTTTGGCTGGAGTCCCAGCAGTGATGGTGCCATACTGACACTGAAATGTTGCCATCAAGCCCCAGAATCGCCCTGCTCGCGTGTGCGGTTATTGGCCTCGGTTTTTCGGCAATCGGACGCGCAGCAGACCCGGAAAAGACGGCAACGCTTGCCGAAGTGCGTACCTGGGGCGACTTGCTGGCGCAGAAACCGGTGACGCTGCAAATAAAAGCATCTCCAGCGGAAAAACAAGATGCGACGTCCGTTGAGAAAAAGCCCCTCAGCTTCCGACTTGGAATCGATCGTACCCACGCAAAACTCTACGGGGCCGTCGTGCTTTACTGCCTTGCACAGGGCGACACTCCCAAACTGGAGCAACAGCAAACAAACTATAATGACCCCTGTATTGGGCCATTTTTGATCCAGATTCAAGGTCCGCTTGAAAACGAAAGAGCCGAAGCCGCTAGAAACATGGTCATGGATCGCTTCATGATTAGCTATCCCATCATGGTGCATTGTGACGCGCTTTTCATGAAGCCCATCCCGCTGAACCAGAAAGGCTCCTATCTCATCACGGTGCAACAGGCGTTGGGCGGTGACAAGGTTCAAGCCCTCGCCTCGGTCAAAGTGATCGTTTCTTCGGAATCGGAAGTGCTCTGGACACCTTGGATGGAACCCAATGTAGATATTGAGAATAATGCTCAACCAGTCGAGGACTACAGCGAGATGAATGTTGTCAATCCTTCCGCCGGAATAGCCTTACCGAAATGCGATGGCACGGAACCGATATTCTTCAACACACTTTCAGACGCAAAACATCTTCTTCCGGAATTCATTTCCAACAGGCCAGACGCGGGCATTCAACTAACCCTGAAAGGGAAGGAGCTTATCGTAATGCTCGACGAGGAAACCTCTATTTATTTTCCTGATGAACGCTTCCTTACGCGTTGGTGGGTGAATGGAAAACCATTCCTTCCGAAGGTGAAACTCCCGGAGGGTACTATGGTAAAATCTCGTGCGCTTGGCGCAGCAGATACGCGTGTGAAAGAAGTGCATTTCAAGATGGAATTTTATCCTGAAGTTCTTGGCGTTAAAAAAGGCGACACAGTCGGCGTACAGCTTCTCTATTGTCCTCGTGGCTGGGAATATGTAGAGCCTCCGCATCAAGCGCGGGAAGCAATGACATCGTTTGCCTCTAAAAAGGACGCGTATCCCAAACTCATCTCCCGCCTGTCGAACCGCATCGACTTTATCTATTCCGGCGATCCCAAGTCGATTGCGCAGCCCTAACCCGGCGTGTCTCGCGTGCTTTTGAATAGCCACGTGTTAGTGCGCC
>JAQTNW010000002.1:14626-145700 GCA_028713655.1 Candidatus Methylacidiphilales bacterium
CTTACAGGGCTTGGGGTTTTTGCATTCTTCGTATTCCTGGGGCGATGCCCCAGGCTGGTATAAATCCCGCGCTTTCAGCGCTCCACGAGTCCAGCAAACATCCGCGGTTAATAAATCCTTTGCGTGCGCAAAATCCTAGTTCCCCCCTTATCAGACGGATGCACTTTGTTTAACCCTCGCGTCTCGCGTCTTTTGCCCCCTTGCTCGCGACGCATGTCGGAGTTTGCGGCTTGGCGTTAAATTCTCTTACTATCCAAGTCGGGAGTGACAGTTCCGGGATGTCTGATACAATTCTCCACTCAGTCATGTCAGTAACTTTCAAAATCGTCGTGCTGACCTATGCCGCTATTTGCCTCGGTTTTTCGGCAATCGGACGCGCAGCAGACACGGAAAAGACGGCAACGCTTGCCGAGGTGCATACCTGGGGTGACTTGCTGGCACAGAAGCCGGTCACGTTGCAAATAAAAGCATCTCCAGCGGAAAAACAAGATGCGACGTCCGTTGAGAAAAAGCCCCTCAGCTTCCGCCTCGGAATTGATCGGACCCACGCAAAACTCTACGGGGCCGTCGTGCTTTACTGCCTTGCACAGGGCGACATCGGACAAATGGATGGCAAACTACCAGATAGAAATCCATCTATTGGGCCATTCCGGATCGATATTCAAAGACCAGTCAAATATGCAGAACTTGCAATGGGGATTCAGCATTTAAAACTTGTTACAACCTATTTCAATGCACTTTTCATACAGACCGTTCCACTAAACCAAACGGGTTCCTACACCATCACTTTCAAACAGTTGATCAACGGCGAAAAGGCTTGTGACATCGCCATGGTGAATGTGGCTGTTTCTTCGGAATCGGAAACGCTCTGGTCACCTTGGGTAGAGCCGGAGAGCAATACTGCGAAAAATGCGGAACCAGCCAATGGGCGCGACTATTGCATGATGGATGTTGCCAATCCTTCGAGTGGGATTGCATTGCCGAAATCGGAGGGCTCCGAACCAATATTTCTCAACAACATTCCCAATGCCAAATCCCCTCTTCCGGAATTTATTCCTTCCAAGCCGTATGAGGGCATTCAACTGTCCCTGAAAGGCAATGAACTCATCGTGAAGCTCGACGAGAAGGAAGGCCTTACAGATTGTTTTCCCGATGAATATTTCCTCACACGCTGGTGGATCAACGGAAAACCTTTCATACCCAAACTGGAGATTCCTACGAATGCCATCAAGCTTCGCGCCTGGTGCGGCCATGTATCCCCCGTAAAAGAAATGCATTTCAGAATGGAATTTCATCCGGAAGTTCTTGGCGTGAAAAAAGGAGACAGAGTCGGCATGCAGCTTCTCTATTGTCCTCGCGGCTGGGAATATGTCGGGCCTGTGCAAATGGACCAAGCACTGAAGGCACAAACAGAAGACGAGTATCCCAAACCCATCTCCCGCCTGTCGAACCGCATCGACTTTATCTATTCCGGCGATCCCAAGTCGATTGCGCAGCCTTAACCCGGCGTGTCTCGCGTGCTTTTGAATAGCCACGTGTTAGTGCGCCCTTACAGGGCTTGGGGTTTTTGCATTCTTCGTATTCCTGGGGCGATGCCCCAGGCTGGTATAAATCCCGCGCTTTCAGCGCTCCACGAGTCCAGCAAACATCCGCGGTTAATAAATCCTTTGCGTGCTTTGTGCGAAATCCTAGTTCCCCCCTTATCAGACGGATGCACTTTGTTTAACCCTCGCGTCTCGCGTCTTTTGCCCCCTTGCTCGCGACGTATGTCGGAGTTTGCGTCTTGGCGTTAAATTCTCTTACGCATCCAAGTCGGGAGTGACAGTTCCGGGATGTCTGATACAATTCTCCCTCATAATGTCAGCAACCCCCAGAATAGCCCTGCTTGCCTGCGCGGTGTTCGAACGCGAAATCGAACTGCATGCCGCAGGCGCATCCCACATCGCCGAGACACGTTTTTTCGAGGTCGGCTTGCACGACCGACCGGACAAACTCCGCGAAGCCTTGCAGGCCGCGCTGGATGAACTTGACGCCCGGAATGACATCGACGCCGTCGTGCTCGCCTACGGTCTTTGCGGCTGCGGCACGGCGGGCTTGCAACCGCACCGTCACAAATTCGTGATTCCGCGCGCCCACGATTGCATCACGGTTTTCATGGGCAGCAAGGAACGCTACGCCGGGCAACAAAAGAGTTGTCCGACTTGTTATTATTACACGCCCGGCTGGAACCGCGAGCGGCGCGTGCCCGGCCCCGACCGGCTCGAATCGCTCCGGACCGAGCTTTCCAAGCAGTTCGACGAGGACAACGTGGATTTCCTGCTCGAGTCCGAGCGCGAGCAATGGGCCCTGCATGACACGGCATTCTATCTCGACCTCGGCACCGATGACGCGGAGACCGAGGCGGAATACGCCCGCCGCTGCGCGGACTCGCTCGGCTGGAAATTTGAGCGCATGCGCGGCGATCCGGCGTTGCTGCGTGATTTGCTCTGGGGCAACTGGGATTCCGAACGGTTTCAAATCATCGAACCGGGCTCGCGGCTTGCGAACTCCACCGACGCGAATGTCATGCGCGCCGAACCTGCTGACAAAAAAACAGACGCTCCATGAGCAGCGGAACGCCGGTCATTATTGAATCCGAAGACGGAGCATCGCACGAGTTTGCCGTGTCCCCGCAGGCGGGCGGGCGTTCACTCGCGGATCTGCTGGCGGAACACGGCTTTCCATTGAACACCCGCTGCGGCCAGCGCGGGTTGTGCCGCGGCTGCGAAGTGCAGTTGCGCGAGGGAAAAGTGTCCATCGGCCAGGACGCGGCTTCCGCTCCCGCAACCATTCAAACATGCAAGGCGCGGATCACAGAGCGCGTCGTGATCCGGATACCGGCGCGTTCGAGGATCGAACACCGGCCGCAGGTGATCGACACTTTCCGCATTGATGTCCCCTGCGCGCACCAGCCCTTGTTTGAGCCTGTCGCAGGCAAACGGGACACGGCCTTCGCCGTCGATGTTGGAACGACAACCGTCGCCGTGCTGCTTGTGGATCTTGCAACGGGCGAGGTGCTCTCGCGGGCCGGCGGATTCAACGAGCAAATCCGCTTCGGCGACAATGTCCTGACACGGATCGATGCCGCGCGTTCCCGGGACGCACTAACAGCCATGCAATCCGCCGTCGTCACCGGTACAATAGTTCCGCTCTTATTGCGGGCGTGCGAACGCGCCGGGCGCACACCCTCGCGGCTGGCTGGCGGGACCATCGCGGGCAATACGACCATGCTGCATCTTCTTATTGGCGAAGATCCCTCATCGCTTGGAGTTGCGCCCTTCGTGCCTCGCTTTATCGAAGGCAAACGCCTGACAGCTTCCGGCATCGGCCTGGCCGCGGGCAAAAACGGGGACGCGCTTGCACCGGACACACCGGTGCAGCTTTTGCCCGGAATCGCCGCCTACATTGGCGCGGACATCACCGCGGGCGTGTATGCAACCGGAATGATTTTTGACGAATTGCCGAGCCTGCTGGTCGATATCGGCACCAACGGCGAAATTGTGCTTCAAAGCAGCGGACGCCTAACGGCCTGCGCTACGGCCGCGGGACCCGCTTTTGAAGGCTCCGGGCTCCGCTGCGGGACCCGGGCGCGCGAGGGCGCCATCAGCGGAATCGACCTTGCTCTGAACCCATTCCGTGTCGATGCGGTAACGATTGGAAATATTCCGCTTGCGCGCGCAGCCGGCATCTGCGGGTCGGCGTATATTGATTTTCTCTCTGTTGGGCGGCGCAGCGGACTGCTTCTTGAATCGGGGCGCTTCGATCCGGAAGTCTGGCAATGCATTCCCACCAGCCACCGGGTTGAGGCGGACGGCGAGCGCGCATTAAAAATCGCAGGGGCGAATGGCATAGGCGAACCGGTCATAAGCGAGGTGGACATCGCCGTGCTGTTGCAGGCGAAGGCTGCA
This sequence comes from Candidatus Methylacidiphilales bacterium, assembly GCA_028713655.1. NCBI lineage: Bacteria > Pseudomonadati > Verrucomicrobiota > Methylacidiphilae > Methylacidiphilales > Methylacidiphilales bacterium. Next base: position 18,574 of record JAQTNW010000002.1, read on the forward strand.
ATCGGAGCGGGCATCGAGACCCTGCTCAAGACGGCGCGAATCGAAGCCGGTGATATTTCACGGGTCTATCTGGCCGGGGGGTTTGGGATGCATTTGAACGTTGGCCACGCCATCGCGGCGGGACTGCTGCCCGGTTTCCGGGAAGAACAGGTACGCGTCGTGGGAAACACAGCGCTGGCCGGCGCATTGCTTGCGTTGCTGGACCGCACGACGCTCGACGAGATGGAAGCGTTGCGCGCGCAGGTGGATGTGTTGGAATTAAACCTTCAGGAAGGTTTCGAAGACCGCTTCGTCGATCACCTGATGCTTCCATGAACGATTTTCCCGCAGTTCCGTTGCTCGAACACCGGCCTTATGACCGGATTCGGGAATTTTACCTGTATCAGGAACCTGCACTGCTGGCGGCGATTCAGCGCGGCGACCGCGGGGAAGCCATACGCATCATCAACCATATCCTGGTCCACATCTACAGTGCGGGCCAGGAACGAAACGACCTTCTCAAAGGATTGCTGCTGGAACTTGTCGTAATGATGTCGCGAGCGGCTGTCGAGGCTGGCGCGACCCAGGCCGACGTTCTCGGAATGAATTATCATTGCATCACCGAGCTTGCGGGGATTGACGACGACGAACAGCTTGCAAAATGGCTGCGGGCAACACTTGAGCGGCTGTTCGCCGCCATGGAGCGGCAGGAAGACTTCACGCCGCCGCTGCTGATCACAAAAGCCCTCAATTACATCCGCGAGAACCTGCACCGCGATGTCACCCGCGATGAAACCGCGCGGTTCGCCGGGATTTCGCCCAGTCATTTCTCGCGCCTGCTGCGCGAGCGCTCAGGCCGTTCTTTCACCGATCTGCTGCGGCAATGCCGCGTCGATCTGGCGTCCGAACTTCTCCAGACGAGCGACCAATCACTCGCCGAGATTGCCGGCGCCTGCGGCTTTTGCGATCAAAGCTATTTCACGCATGTTTTCCAGCAGGCAAAGAAGATGACGCCCAAACAATTTCGCGCCGCGAATCAGGCGGGCGGGAACAAGACGGCGGATTAAGCGCATTTCACCGCCAAGAACGCCAAGGGTTGGCGGTAAAGAATCAAAGAACACAAAAGGATAATTCCTTGGCGATCTTGGTGTTCGATAATCTCAACCGGCCAACACTCCAAACTCACGGCCCGCGTGATACATCGCCTCGGTGTTTTCCAGCGGAGTGCCGGGCGGAAGATTGTTGCCTTCCCGCAGCACGAATTGCCCTCCCTCGAGTATGCCGGATTGCAGAATGCGACGGACTTCCTCACGGACTTCAGGGGGCTTGGCCCGCATCAGGAATTCCACATGCGGCCCGCCCTGGATGCGGACATTCGGCCCCAACTCGCGGCGAAGCGTTCCGAAATCAACCGGGAACCCGGTGTCAAAACCCTGGACATTCAGTTCATCCCGCAGCGTGCGAAAATGGCGGGTTGCATCTCCGCAGAGATGCATGCCGCGAGGCTTGGCTGTCGCAAGCGCATCGAAATACCTCCGATGATGGGGCAGAATATGTTCGCGATACATCGGGGTTGAGATCAACGCAATGCTATCGTCGTTAAGGCCGCAATTGTCATAGGGAATCGGCAGGCCTCCGAGCTTGCGCCAGGCCGTGATGCGCCGGATGATCGCCTCGGTGATAAAGTCCAGAAGCTTGCACAATCGGTCCGGATCATCCGCCATGGTTTCACAAACAAAGCCGGCTCCGAACAAGTTGCAGGCGCCCGTCATTGGCCCGTCCGTGCCGAGAAATGGAACTCCTATCTCAATCGGCCGGTCGAGAAATGTTTCCTTTTTTGCCCGCGCCTTGAAATGCTCCCAATATTCCAGCCCGCGCGCCATCAATCCGCCAAATGGGTCCGGGATTCCTTTTTCCATGATCCGCTCCGGTGCGTCGACAAAATCCGGCAGGGTGTCCGGGACCTGGTCTGGAAAGTAATGAACTTTGCATCCAAGCCAACCTGACTCGTAGTAGTTCTGAAAATCGGGGCCAAGGGTCCATTTTTCAGGCAGCCCCAGTTCGAAATCCTGAAGCAGGTTGAAGCGTATCCAGCGCTGGAATCGGAGCTGCGCGTCGAACATTGTGTCCGGATCTTCCGAATACTGCTGGAAATCCAAGCGGCTGGGATTGGCGGCCTGGGTAAACATGCAATAGCGCGTGTTCGTGCCGAGAATAATCGGGATGCGATGCGGCGGGCGCCGGGAATCGAGCGCGGCCCAGATTTTCCGGACTTCCTCATTGTGCCGTTTGAAATCAAAACCGGCAAGGCGGTCGGGTGTTGTATCAGGCGCGAGTTGGGTGGCGCTCATATATATCGCTCAAGAATTCGGCAGGGGCGCCGCATATTGATAGGCAGGATCTTCATCCTGCCGTTTTTGGATTTCAATGATTTCCTTCCATGTGGCGATCAAGCCATGGGGACAGGGCGGGAGGTCGTGCTTGATCAGCTCATGCAGTTTTCCAAGCCTGTAACAGGGCACAGCGGCATACATGTGATGCTCGGTATGATAGTTCATGTGCCAGTAGAGAAACTGCACAACCGGATTCAGGGTAAATGTTCGACAGCAAAGCCGGAAGTCCGGCACGTTGTCCTGGAGCCCGATGTGCTGGGTGTTGTTGCAGAGCCAAAACAGCCAACCACCATAACATGGCGCAAGTGTCACCAGCACGGGCAATAACCAGAGTTTGAAGTAGATCGAGATGCCAAGAATCAGCCCGTGCCCCACGAGCAGCGTGCGCGCCCAACAGATCGGACGGCGCCTATCGAGGTTTGATTCCGGGAACAGCGCCAGTTCCCATTCGCCCTGGAACTGTCCGCGCGCAATGCGGAAGGATCCCTTCAAGTTGTTCCAGGCTGCCATCGGATTCACAAATCCTTCTTTCAGAAAATTTTTGACCAGGGCCCGCATGGGCAGAACAACTTCAAGATCATCGGGGGGATGCAGCGTGTAACGATGATGGCGCGCATGGCTAACCTGGAACATTTCAAAATTGATCCAGCCCGGGAACGCCAGAATGTGGACGAAGAACCCGTTCAGCCATTTGGTTTTGAAAACCGTGCCGTGGCCCAGTTCATGAACGCCATTGATCAGAAAAGCGCAACCCATACCATGCAGAAACATCAGCAGCACCGTTGCTGGCAAAGGCCAGTGGAACGAGGAATAAAAGGCCGCGGTTCCAGTCAGTGCGATGGTGCCGAGGTACGACAGCGTCTGGAGCAGTCCCAGGAAGTCGCTCCGTTCATGAAGGCCCTTGAGAAACTTCGGATCGACAGGGCTTCTGTACCAGGCGACGACGCACGGTGCTTCCTTTTTCGACATTGTTATTGCGTAGCTCATACAACAAGCATAACCACTCTTGCCGAATCGGGCTTTCAAGTTAATATCGCAGTACGCGATTGAACATTCGAAACGCCATTCTGCAGCAAACATCCGAGCGGGTGATGCTTGACCTGCGCCATCTCGGCATCCCAGAGGTGCCGATGATTGGCCGCTACCGGTATTCCCGCGCTCACACAGGATTGGAGCAGCATGCGCACACCGGGGCGGTGGAAATCTGTTATCTCGCCAAGGGGACGCAACTCTACCGCGTGGGTCGGCGCGACTACGTGCTTCGGGGCGGCGATGTCTTTGTAACCTTTCCGGATGAACAGCACAGTACCGGTGAAGCGCCCGAGGAAAAGGGGTCGTTGTACTGGCTGCATCTTATTCTGCCGAGGCGCCCGTCACGCTTTCTGAATTGCGCTCCGGCTGATGCGCGGGTATTGGTTGGGCAGCTACTGGCGATCCGGCACCGCCATTTCAAAGGCGCTCCCATTCTCCAAACGCTGCTGGATGAAATCATTCTCGTCGGCTCTGCCAAACGCAATCCGCTCGGCAGAATAGCCATTTCAACCAAACTGGCCGCGTACCTTTTGAAAGTCATTGAATGTTCCCGGCGCCATCCCAAGCCTGCGCTTTCTCCGGCGACCCATCAGTTGCTCCGCATGATTGAGACGCAGATTGAAGGGCCGCTGGCCATCCGGGATCTGGCCGCGCGCATGGGGTTGTCGGTTTCGCGTTTCAAAACGCGTTTCAAACAGGAGATCGGAATTCCGCCCGCCGAGTACGTCCAGCGCTGCAAGATCGTCGCCGCAAAAATATTGCTGTCCAACCGAAAACTTACGATCACGGACATCGCCTTTCGCCTGAATTTTTCCTCATCCCAATATTTCGCAACCGTTTTCAAGCGATACACCGGCCAATCGCCGCGTACGTGCAGGCGGCAGGTTGTACCCTCTGGCAACACTCATACCACCTTCCGCGAAACACAGAGGACCTTCAGCGCATAGCGATGGTTGCTAAAACTCAGGCGCATTTTTGAACCGAAGGCGGCGCTTAGATGGCGAGCGGTGAGCACTTTCTCTTTTTCGCCCGCAGTGAGGACACGGCCCTCTTTCAAAATCAACACATGCGTGAAAACAGGCATGATTTCCTCAACGTGATGCGAAGGTTGGAGATGTCGAGGATCGGCTTCATGGGAAATGGAATGAGGATGGCAAAAGGATATCGAAAAGTGTGAAATATCCAGATTAATCCGCGGGCTAATTTTGAATTTTTATGCCAGATTTAGCATCACTGCATATTCCATGGCCTGTCGAATTCACGAAAATATTGTGGAAGGCGAAATTGACAACCGCGTGCGCGGACGTGTTGTTGGGCGCATCCGGCTTGCCGGGCGCGAGGAGCCGCTCATGCTTGACTTGTCCGGCAACTGCCTGCGCGACCTTGCGGGATGCCTTATCCAGTTCAAAAATCCGGCCGCAATCCGGCAACATAATCGCTCTGAACACACGGCAAAGCGGACGCGTCGGCGACATGACCGCTTCGCGCAAGGTGCGCGTCCTCGACGTACCACCTGCAGAGGCGCTGTGTTTGGCAAAGTCAGGCAAACCGGTGCCGGAACACATGGGCAACTGCCTGTATCTTGAATGGTTTAGTGATACCAACGGCCGGGTCGTCATCGAAAGCACCGATTACAAGCTTACCGTTTCCGCGCAGGAATGGACGCTTTCAACGGATGAGGAAAAAGAGCAAGCCGGAGCGAACCATGAAGCGATTCGCGACTGGTTTGATCAATTGGAAAAAGCATTCTCCGAGGAATCCAATCCAGAAGAAGACAAGCCGCCTGACTACTGTTGATTTGATCCGGATCAGCCCGGATGTTTCACACGCTTCTGCCCCCCCTGCAAAGTGTCTTGCTCCAAAGTGTGGCTGAAGCCGAGGGTGCGTTACATCCGAGTTACAAGCAAAACCGCCTAAATTGGCATTTTTTGATTTTTTGAATTGGAACCATCTTATTTCGAGGCGGTTTTGCAAGAGCCTGCATATCTCCAGCGTGTGTCTTCCCGCTGTTGCCTAAGAGTGCTAAAAGGCTGATTATTAAAATGGGTATGAAATATGCAGGCTAGCGCGCCAGAAACGGAATCGGCTCGCAAAGCGCGCGCAGATTTTCCTCCGGTGTGCCCGGTGGGATTTCGCAGCCGGCGTTGACCATGCAGGGATTGCCGACCTGCGCGTAAATTTCCAGGGACTTTCGGCGAATGTCTTCAGGCGTCCCGCGCAGAACGGCATTGACCGGATCGAGGTTGCCGGCGAGGACCTTGCCCGGTCCGAGCGCTTCGCGCGCGTGGCGCATATCGACCATCCAGTCAATATCCACAATGTTCACTTCGAGCTGTTTGATGAACGGCAGCAGATGCGTGATGTTGCCGCAAATGTGCAGCCGCACGCAGGCGCCCATCGCGCGAATCGCGCTCACAAGCCGCTGCTCGCGGGGCCAGACCAGTTCGTGGTATAAATCCACCGACATCTGGCTGCAAATGGCATCACCGATCCCGATGGTGTCGGCGCCGCTCTCAATCTGGATGCGGGCAAAATCAATTGCCACCTCCACGCAGAGGTCCATCAACTCGCCGCTCAACTCCGGTTCTTCGATCAGGTCGCATAGAAAATTTTCCATTCCGCGCAGATCACCGGCCTCGGCGGCCGGACCTTCGACCCAGCCCATGATGGAATATTGACCGCCGACGCGCCGTTTGTATTCACGTACCGCGTCGATCCGGTCGCGCATGCGGGACGCGGTGAGCGGATCCGGTTTCTTGATGGAAGCCGGGTCGAGCGCTTCATCAAACGGCGGTCGTACGCAATGTGGCACACCGTTTTTTTCATAGATGATTTCCGCACCGAAGCCCTGCGTCTCGCGATACGGATCGGACATGGTGTTCATCTGGTCGATGCCGAACGCCTCCGCGCAACGAATGTTTGCTTCCACGAGTACGCGGTAATCCGACGCGAACGCCGCGTAATTCGAGCCGATATAGTCCGCTGCAAAGGCCATCAAGATTGGCAATCGCGGGACAATATCCACGTCGTGGTTTTCGATCATGCCTGTGTAACGCTCAAAAGGAGTCATCATAAGTTATGGAGTCAGATTCTTGTTTTGATTGCAGCGCTGATGGCTGCAAGATGTTCGGGCGTGGTACCGCAACAGCCGCCGACTATCCGGACACCGGCGCCGAGCAGTTGCAATGCGGTTCTGGCCATTTGATCCGGCGTGGCGTCATAGACGGTGCGCCCGTCTTCCGTGCGAGGGGAACCTGCATTCGGCTGGATGATCACATGCGCGCCACCCGCAGCGCTAACGATTTGTTTTGCGAGCTCGACGTAGTCGTCAAGTCCCAGCGATGTTCCGCAGTTTGCGCCGACAATCTGCGCTCCAGCCCCGGTCGCGAGGCGGATGGCATCCCCAACACTGGTCCCCATCATCGTACGAAATTCGCAGGGCGCGGTTTTTTGAAAAGCATAGGTCACAACCACCGGAACATCCGGGTTGCAGGATTTTGCGGCTTCAACGCCAACGACCGCCTCTGCGGGATCGCTCATGGTTTCGACGAGGACCGCATCCGCGCCACCCGCGAGCAGCGCTTCAATTTGCGCGTGGAAAATGTCCCGGAGTTCATCCGCTGTCGTATCCCCCGCCGGTTCGAGAAAATCGCCAAAGGGTCCGACGTCGCCAAGGACCCAGCCGCTTTCGCCGGCTGCCGCTCGGGCAACCTGTGCGGCGGCGCGGTTGAGTTCCGCCACGCGGCCGGCCAGGCCGTGCCGTTCCAGTGCAAACGCCGAGCCACCGAAGGAATTCGTTGTAATCAAGTCGCACCCGGCGTGCCGATAGGCGTCATGGACCGCCTGGATATCGTCCGAGCGATCCACATTCCACAACATGCCGCATTCGCCGCTTGTTAGCCCGCGGGCGAGGAGTTGGGTTCCCATTGCGCCGTCGCAACAAAGGGGGCGAATCGCCAATGAGCTCAAGAGACTTGCCATTCGACCTGGCGCCATGTTGGACGGGATCATTGACTTGGCAGCCAGGCCATGTGTGTGTGGCGGATGAAAAAGCGAATGCCGGGCGGGGTCATGAGATCAGAGCATATATTGTTCTTCATCTGATATTATTCAATGTTTTCTTGGGCGGATGTTTTAATATCACGTTCATCTGCTGTGCATCCTGGGTATAGTTGTCATAAGGGAATACGCTTTTCGGATCGTTCATCCAGATGCCTGCGGCGAAATAGGTGGCGTCCATGCCGGCCGCATCCAGTTCCTGATAAACACTGTCAAGCAACGTCTGCCACCTGGGATCAAGATCCGGCTTCCTGCACTGCTTGTTGCCGGGCACCGAGAATTCGCCGAGGTAACCCCGCACCCCGTTGCGCCTGCACCAGTCCACAAACGGCTTCAAGCGCCGACGGCCGATATCGGCCATATCAGGGTTTTTGGCCAGTTCTTCTGCATAAGTCAGTGGATAAGTCCCGCTGTTGCCGCTGTCGAAGTATTGGTGGGCCGAGTACAGGATTTTATCCGCCGGGTCCTTGATCCAGGGGGTTTTCGCCTGGTCAGCTTCCCAATAGAGGGCACTGGAGTAATTCGAGCCGCGTCCACCCTCGATGACGATCAGGGTATTGTCGCCATTGCCGCGGATTGCATCGACGACCTGTTGTTGAACGATATTGAAATCAACCCCGCCCATGCTGTGCGGCTCGTTCATCAGGTCATAGGCATAGATGGCTGGGTTGTTATTGAACTCGTTTGACAGCTTCACCCATACGTCAGCAAAGTTGGACGTTGTCACCCAGACTTTTCCATTCGCATCCGGCGAATCAATGATGTGGGTATTCCCTCCGTAGCGGCCGTAGTTGTGGAGATCGAGAACCACTTTTAGCCCGTACTTTCCGGCCCATGTGATGTTCTCTTTGAGTTGCCTCAGGTATTCTGGCGCCAGAGGACCGCCAAGTGTGGGCTGCAGGCGCTCCCAAAGCATCGGCAGCCGGACCAGATCGAAACCCTTCCGCTCGAAATAGCGAAAAATGTCCTCGTTATTATGGGTATAGGTAAAATTCAACTTGTCCGGGTGTCCGAGCGGATACTCCAAGCCCTCGATTTGGAGCCCTCGATGATAGCCTTGGTCAGCCGCACTGGCAAAAGCCGGGCAGATCAGTGTCAATGCAAGAATAGTTGGGCATTGCAGGAGTGAATGGGCAATTTTCCGTTTGAAGCTTGAAGGCACGAGGATCTTCTTTTTATTTTGTTTTGGGAACAAGGAGGGATTTTGTCAACAACCGACAATGAAGAACAATTTGCGCCCAGTCAGTGAGGTTCCACATTGGAATCCACGTACAGAATTCCGATCTTCGGCAAGATACAACTAAAACTCTCTGATCTCACGGTCGGGGTATGTTTTAAACGCTGCTAAAGAGCACCAGATCACCAAAGATACGTTCCAGATCACAAGAATCACCGCGTCGGCCGTGTTACTCTATCAACACATGAACGAGCCACATCCTCTCACGCAAGCGGTGATCAATGGACGCCGCAAGGAAATCCCCGAACTGGTCAAACAGTGCCTGGACGCCGGCGAAAACGCCAAGTCCATCGTCGAGAACCGCCTGGTACCCGGCATGGCGATCGTTGGCGAACGATTCAAGAAAAACGAAATTTTTGTGCCTGAGATGCTCGTCGCCGCCCGCGCAATGAAGGAAGCCTTGAAAATTCTCGAGCCACAACTGGTGGCCGCAGGCGTGAAACCGGAATACACCGCCATCATCGGGACCGTCGAGGGCGACCTTCACGACATCGGCAAGAACCTCGTCGCCATGATGTGGAAAGGCGCCAACATGGAAGTGGTGGATCTTGGCGTGAACGTAACCGCTGCGAAATTCGTCGAGGCTGTCGCGCAACACAAGCCGAATCTGATCGGGCTATCCGCGCTGCTGACGACAACCATGCCGGCGATGCGCAGCACGGTGAAGGCAATCCGCGACGCAGGCTCCCAGGTAAAGATCGTCATCGGTGGCGCCCCTATCACGGAGGAATTCGCCAAGGAGATCGGCGCCGACGGATATTCCCGGGACGCCGGTTCGGCGGTGGACGCGGCCATGGCGCTGTTGCACGGGAAGGCCTGATCTTCCGCCAACAACCCAACGTCCATGACACTCGCCTCCCAGGCCATCGTCAATCCGTCCGCAGCCGCGCTGCCTCCACGGTTTTTTCTGGATCTTGCTGCCCGCGGCGTTCGAATGCCGATTGGCACCGAACTCGTGCTCAGCGAGAAACCCGACCCGGATGCCATCAAGCAAGTCAGCGAACTGGGCCGGGAAATCGCAACCCGGATGCGCGCAACACGCCATCCCTTCATTCTTGGAAGCGAATGCGATGTGTTAAGCGTTCCCGGTTCGGAACAAACCATCCGCGCCAAAGTCGCAGCCTTCCTGCAGGACGCTTAGACCGCAGCCATGACAATCTTACCATGAAATACAACTCCCTGGCCATCAGCGATCCGGCCGAACTGATATTCGGCATCGCACCACATCCACTCACCACCCGCAGCGGAATGAAAATCGGCGGCGGTACGGTTTATCCGGAACTCAATTTCACACTTCCGCCGATGACCATCGACGCGGCCAACATGCCGGATGTGCGCCGCAACTACGAGCAGATCATCGAAGGCGCACTCACCCGCGCCGCGGAACTGAATGCTCCCGGCGTTGTGATCGAGTTCGAAACATTGCCGCCGATGACCGAACATCCGGAGTGGGGCCTGGAAATTGCGAACATCCTGCTCGATGGAATGGAGAAGGAAAAAAGCCGCAGCGGTCTGAAGAGCGTCCTGCGCATGACCCCAAACGACAACCGCGAGTTCGAACGCCCGCCGCTCATGCGCCGCGGACGGTATTGGGAGGCAATGCTCCAACTTTTCGAGGGTTCCGCGGCTGCCGGCGCTGAGTTGCTGAGCATTGAATCTGTCGGCGGCAAGGAATTGCACGACGAGGCGCTGGTCAATGGCGATCTCGCAGCGAGCATCTTTTCACTCTGCATACTCGGCGCGCGCGACATGCGGTTCCTGTGGACACATCTCGAGACCATCGCGAAAAAACACGGCGTTCACTGCGCGGGTGATACGGCCTGCGGATTCGGCAACACCGCAATGGTTCTGGCCGAGCAAAAAATGATCCCGCGCGTGTTCGCCGCCGTGGTGCGCGCGGTGACCGCCGTCCGTTCCCTCGTGGCCTATGAATGCGGCGCCGTCGGGCCCGGCAAGGACTGTGGTTACGAAAATCCGATCTTGAAGGCAATCACCGGGTTCCCCATGGCGATGGAGGGCAAGACTTCCGCCTGTGCGCATCTGAGCCCGATGGGCAATCTCGCCGCCGCCACATGCGACACCTGGTCGAATGAATCCGTCCAGAATATCAAGCTGCTCGGAGGCATGGCCCCGACCTGTTACATGGAGCAGCTCATCTACGATTGCCGCTTGATGAACGGCGCCCGATCCGATGGCACAAAATCCGCGCGCCTGCTGCAACGCTGGCTGGTCGAGTCCGATGTGGCCACCGATCCCCAGGCGTTCATCATTTCTCCGGAATCAGCCGTTGAACTGGCGCGCGCCATCGTCGGGTCCGACACGCATTATCACGCCGGTATCGCCGTTGCCCGCAAAGCCGTTTCTCTTTTGCAAAATGCGCACAGCGCGGGACGGCTGCATATCGCCGCCAACGAGGCGGGCTGGTTTGACACCCTGAACGACACGCTGGACGATTTGCCCGAAAGCGAGGATGAGTTTATCTCCCAACAACTGGCATTGGCCGATCCCAAAAAATTCATCCCTGCGGAATACGGACTGTCCTGATTTCAAACTCCATGAGCACTCAGCCAACCAAACGCGAAGTCATCAAAATGGTGCTGAAAGGCGCCCGTCCCCCCTACGTACCGTGGTCGTTCAAATTTACCCAGGAGGCCGCCGAACGGCTGGAGAAGCACTATGGCACGCATGACCTTGAAACTGCCGTGGAAAACCACATTGCCCGCCTCGGCAGCGATATCGGTTTTTTTAAAAATATCGGCGGTGACCTATGGCGCGATGTTTTCGGCGTGGTCTGGGACCGCAGCGTGGACAAAGACATCGGTATTGTGAAGGAGTATCCCCTGCAGGAAGCGGCTCTGAAGGGTTATACGTTCCCCAATCCGCTTGACCGCCGCTTCTTCGAGGACATTCCGTCGAAGCTGAAGCAATACCACGATCGCTTCCGCGTCTTTGAACTTGGCTTTTCGCTTTATGAACGCGCCTGGACCCTGCGCGGCATGGAAAACCTGCTCATGGATTTTTATGACAACCCGGAGTTTGTACACGAGCTTTTCAATGCCATTGCCGATTACAATATAGCCCAGGTGCGCGAGGCATTGAAATACGACATCGACGCCGTGTATTTCGGCGACGATTGGGGCCAGCAACAGGGTTTGCAAATGGGCCACGATCTCTGGCAAAAATTCATCCTGCCCGCGCTCAAGCGGATGTATGGCGAGGTCCGATCGGCGGGCAAATTTGTCATGATCCACTCCTGCGGGGATGTGGACGAGTTGTTCGACGAATTGATCGGAATCGGACTCAACAGCTTCAACCCGTTCCAACCCGAGGTCATGGATGTCGCCGCTCTGTTGAAGCGTTATCACGGGCGGCTCGCGTTCCACGGCGGTCTTTCCACGCAAAAGACACTCCCCTACGGGACCGTGGAGGATGTCCGCCGCGAATCCCAGTGGCTGCTGGGCCTGGGCCGCGATGGCGGCTATATCTTTTCACCTGCTCACTCCGTCGAAGGCGACGTATCGCTTGAAAACATGCTCGCGTTCATCGATGAAGCGCGCCGCCAACCCGAATATCATTCCAAATAACCAACCCAAACAATCAAACCATCAAACAAAATACCATTATGATCCCTGCATTCATCCTGTTCGTCTTCGCTGTTATTTACCGTGTCGTCCTCGGTTTTATGGGAGGCGGCGATTCCTGGCTTCCAAACTTCGCGCCCGTTGCCGCCATCGCGCTTTGCGCGCCATGCCTTTTCCCGCGCCGCGCCGCCCTGGTCCTGCCGCTGGCCATTCTCCTGGCTTCGGATGTTGTCTTAAACTGGCACCTCAGCGCCGCCTTGATTACTGGCGAAATGTTTGCGCGCTACATCGCGCTGTTGGCGATCGCCATGGTCGGCCTGCATCTCAGCACAAACCCTCGTATCGGCCGTTTCGTGTTCGCAAGTGCAGCCGGCTCCACGGGCTTTTACCTGATCACGAATACCGCCTCCTGGTTTGCCGCGCCCGAATATGCAAAGACCCTCGGCGGCTGGGTCCAGGCCCTCACCATCGGGGTGCCCGGCTATCTCCCGACCTGGATGTTCTTCCGGAACACACTGGTGAGCGACATGGTGTTTACGCTGCTCTTCGTGGGTTGCTTTGCCTTGGACCGGCATCTTTCGGCCAAAAAGGCGGGTCTTGCGCAAGACCCATCAACAGCAGCCGGAAATGGTTTGAATTGAACCACGAAAACGGATTTGCCGCGCGAACTCCGACGCATATCGCGAGTTCGCGTTCTTCCTGTAAACGTGTTAAAGCCTCCCGTTTTCCATCTGCGGGTATCTGTGTAATCTGCGGTTAAAACATGTTCTTTTTTGCGTCTTGGCGCCTTTTGCCCTCCGCGTTAAATCTTGCTTGCTCCCTGCGACTGAGTGATGAGTAAATAGAACTCGCAGAATGATCCGCGCACGGTAGTTTCGCCCTATGAGCCGGGCGTGGCGTGTAATTCTGATCTTGGGCGGGCTGATGCTTCTTAGCTTGTTTGCGGCTGCTGCAGTTCTCTACTGGCAGGCGGCCCAATACCTGCGGAGCGAATCCTTCCTGAAGCTGGTTTCGCAGGCGACTGCGAATGCCCTCCAGGTCCGCGGCGAATTTTCACCGATCCAATGGACCGGCACATCGGCCTACGCGGACAGTTTCACCGCCAAGGGCCTGCCCGGCGGCGCCATCAAATCCCTCAAAGCCTATCAAATTCGTACGGAACTGGATTGGTTCGACCTGATATTCGGCAAATGGCATCTGACCACGATTGAAATTCGCTCGGCAGAGTTGCAACTTCAGGATTCTCCCGCGTCCACAAACCCGGCCGCGCCCGCCGCCGCCACCACAGAGCCCGGCTTGGAAGGCGCGGCCTCCCTCTCATCCGCAGGTTCGAGGAAACCTGTTTTGATCGACAAGATCCTCATTCAAAATGCCCGCGTTCTCTGGCCGATTGCCCCCGCTCCGGGGTCCGGATTGATCTCCGACACCAGGATAACCCTGACATCCGAAGGCAAATCCTGGCTGGTCACGCTTGCGGGGGGCAAAGTTCAGCAGGCCGGTTTTCCGGAATTTACCCTGCGTGAAGGCAGCCTGCGCTGCCATCAGGATATTATTTACATTCTCAATACCGTCCTGCTGCACCCCGATCACGGCCAGATTGCAATCACCGGGGAGGCCCGCCTGCAACCCACCCGTCAGTTGCAACTCGATTTTGATGTCCAAAAAATCCCGGTCACCTCCCTGCTTTCGGGAGACTGGCGCGCCCGGCTCACAGGCGATCTGAGCGGGACCATCCACCTTCGCGATCCCGACGGGACTACTCCCGCCAGCCGCCTCTACGGAAGCATCCAACTGGAAGACGGACGGTTGGAAGCATTGCCCGCTTTGGACCAATTGGCCGAGGTCACAGGAACGCGGGATTTTAAAAGCCTGCGACTGCATACAGCCCGTACCGACTTCGAAAAGAGCGGAGCCAACCTGAGTTTTTCAGGGATCAAGATTGAATCGGAATCGCTCCTTCGTCTGGAAGGCCGACTTGACATCACAGGCGGCACACTCAACGGCCTGCTGGACGCCGGCACGGTCCCCTCCGCCCTGCAATTGTTGCCGGGCGCCGCCGATAAAGTCTTCACGCGCAAGGCCGACGGCTATATATGGGCGGTTCCGGCAGTGGCCATTACCGGGACGCAGGACCAGCCGGTGGAGGATTTATCACCGCGCATCAAACAGGCCGCCATCGAAAAAATCACCGAAAAGGCCGGCGACGTGATCAACAGCGCCCTCGACTGGCTCAAGCCCTACATCAAATAGCAGCCTGCTCAAGATTCATCGGAGTTTACTCGCAATGACTATCGGAGTTGAGTCAATTCACGCTGGAAATCCATGTAAATTATAATTTATATGATAAAACACATTCAATTTTTTTTATTCAAATCCAGCCTCATTCCAGGTCCGTTTCAGCTTACATCAATCCTGCGGAAGCAGCCTGTTTTCTCAATACGCTGAAAGAATTTCCAACTTCAGCGGCCATCTCTTTCCAGCCCCCGGCTTCGATGGAAATCGGGCCGCTGTAACCAACGTCGCGCAGCGCGCGAAAAAAGTCGGAGAAATCGTCGCCAGCGGTTCCCGGCGGTGTGCGTTCTGCTCGTTCGGCCACATGCACATGATGCAGCAATTCTCCAAATTTTATGATTTCGCCAGGCCCCTCTCCCTCATGCAACATGTGAAAAATATCAGCCAGCAACCGGACATTTGAATGATCAACACGGCGCACGATTTCCGCGCCTTCAGCCAGAGTGTTGATGAAATTGCATTCGCCGGAATTCAAGGGTTCGATGACAACCGTAACGCCGTGACGTTGCGCCAAGGGTGCGAGGACTTTTCCAAATGCGATCAATTGTTCAATGGCATGCTCCTTGGGAAAACCATCCTGCAGTTGCCGGGCGCCGCCGCTGCCAAACACAATCGTATGGATGCCCGCCTTTTCCGCGCGGACGAACGCCACTGCGGCGTAGTTTGCAAGGCGAGCTTCATCAACCCGCGGGCCGGTACATTTAAGGCCGGCCGGCAGGAAACAATTTGCCGCACGAACCGGAAACGGCCCGCTTTTCGCGAGATCCAGGTTCGCCTGGAATTCGGCTTCGCTTTTTTCCGGGACGAGGAAACTCTGCACATTTTCTTCGACAAAATTGAAGACGCCCGCAGGAAGGGATTGGACTGCGCTGAGGGAGGTACAAAGACCGAAGAGCATAAAATATGCAGTTAAAGCTTACTCCAGCTTTTGAGCAGCGGCCTGTGCCAGCAGACAAAGTTCCGCGGCTTTGAAGGCGTGCTCCTGCGTCATTGCAGTTTCCGTTCGATTAAGGCTGTCCAGGATCAGCCGGCCAAAAAATGGAAAGCCTGTCTTTCCGCTGACATTCATGAATTTTTCGCCTTCATCATTGACCAGAATGAGGTTGTCGCCCTGGCAGGGCTCGCGGCCCACATCGATGTATTTGCGAAGTTCGATAAAACCTTTCGTGCCAAGGATGATCGTGCGGCCATCACCCCAGGTGCGCAATCCATCGGGAGTGAACCAATCCACACGGAAATAATTCGACGCTCCATTGTCAGCCACAAGGGAGGCTTCGCCGAAATCCTCCAGCTCCGGATGCTCGGGGTTGTTGAAATTGGCGACGGCGGCGTTGCTCACCCGGGCGTCTTTCGCTCCGGAGTAATATAGAAATTGCTCGATCTGATGGCTGCCGATGTCGCAAAGGATGCCTCCATATTTGACTTTCTCAAAAAACCACGCGGGACGGCTGGCAGCGCTCAGACGGTGCGGGCCAAGGCCCAACACCTGAATCACGCGTCCGATGGCACCGCCCTCTATGAGTTCTCCTGCCGCAATCGCGCATTCGACATGCAGACGTTCGCTATAATAGACCATGTATTTGCGGCTTGTCTTTTGTACCACTGCCCTCGCTTGAGCCAATTGCTCAAGCGTGGTGAAAGGACTTTTGTCAGTGAAGTAATCCTTGCCCGCTTCCATCACGCGGCAGCCAAGCGGCCCGCGATCACAAGGCACGGCGGCGGCGGCGACCATGTGTACCTGCGGATCATCCAGGATTTCGTCAAGACTCCGCGCAACCCTGGCCTGGGGATGGCTCTTTCTGAGGGCCTCAACCTTATTCGCGTCCGGATCGTAAATCCATTTAAGTACAGCCCCGGCTTCGGTCAGGGCGTTGCACTGGCCGTGAATATGCCCATGATCGAGATGGGCCGCGGCCAGGATAAATTCGCCGGGCTTGACCACCGGAGCGGGTTTGCCCTGTGGCGCATAATTCATTCCGTCGGCTTTGTTCATAGAGGATTGTACCATCAATCACCCCGCAAAGAAATTCGAGGACAAATAGTCGAAGCTCATTTTGATTGAGTCGAAAGGATCTCCGGGGCAGGTGTCTTGCTCAACGATATAGTATTCACACCCTGATGCCTCGGCAGCGGAAAGAATTCGATTCCAATTGAGCGTCCCCGAGCCGATTTCGGCATAGAATGGTTTGTCTTCAATGTTGTATCCGTAATCCTTGAGATGCAGCAGTGGCAACCGTCCCTTGAGTTTTTGGCACCATTCCACCGGATCGCCGCCGCCATATTGCACCCAGTAGGTATCAATTTCCGCGAGTACATTTTTCGGGTTCGTGCGGCTGTAGATGGCATCCAGCGCGATTTGGCCGTTGGGAAGTTTTACAAATTCAATGGCGTGATTGTGATAGGCGAGAACCTGTCCTGCGGCGCGCAATTTGGCTCCGGCGGCATCGAGCTCGCGAACCAACAAATCGACGTCCTCCTGCCTGTTGCATTTTACTCCGGCGGGATAGGGGTAGGCGGTATATTTGACGCCGAGTTTTTGCAGGCGCGCGATCACTTTCTCCGGCTCCTTGCGGATGATATCCGCAGGTTCATGAGTGGCGCAACAAACAAGGCCCTCTCCGTTGAGAATCCGGACGACTTCCTCCTCGGGTATGGATCCGGCGCCGCTGAGCTGGATCGTTTTGTAGCCGATGGCGCGAACTTTTTTGCAGGTGACTGCAAAATCGGCTGCCGTCGCGCAAAAATTGCGCAAGGTATAAAATTGAAGGGCGAGCTGGGATGGTTTCAGGCGCATTTTGGATGGCAGGCTAGGGATTTATCTAGGGGTTAAGGTAAGGTCTGTTGCCGAAGGATTTGCCAATGTCAACGGCGTGCGCGTTCCTGGGCTCCTTCTTTTTGATTTTCGAATTCGCGATCATTCCCTTAAGCCATTTTTCATAAACGGCGGATTTCATGGGAAGTTCAATGGTTTTGGCGCGCGCGGACGAAAGCAGCATGGCGTTGGCCAGTTCGACGGAATGAATGCCTTCGGCTGCCGGAGCGATCAGCCGTCCCTTGTCGAGAATGGCGGCGGCAAAATTGTTGATGATTTCCACATGCTGCCCGCCATGGCTCTTGCAGGGAATGAGCACATCCCAGGTTTCCGGCACGCTCCAGAACTCCTTGGTGGTCCGGCTGAATTCGCCCATGGGCGTTTCATTTCGCAAAAAGCGGAGTTGGTCGTTTTCATAGACGATCCGGCCGTTTTCGCCGACGACTTCCAGGCGGTTTGTGCCGGGTGCCTCACCGGTGGAGGCGATCCAGACACCGGTCATTCCGTCGGCATATTCGAGGTAGGCGGTCACATCATCCTCGACCTCGATTTTGTGATAGCGCCCGTAGGTGCAAAAGGCGCGGATGCGTTTCGGCATTCCGAACATCCACTGCCAGAGGTCCAGGTTGTGCGGGCATTGGTTCAAAAGCGTGCCGCCGCCTTCTCCGCCCCAGGTGGCGCGCCAGCCGCCGGAGTCATAATAGGCGTGCGAGCGGAACCAGTTGGTGATGGTCCATTGTACACGCCGGAGCTTGCCTAGCTCACCACTGCGGATAAGATTCCGCAACTTGATGTAATACGGATCGGTGCGCTGGTTGAACATGGCCGCAAAAACCTGCTTTTTATTCGTGTGGGCCTTGATGAGGCGCTCGCAATCGGCCTTGTGGACGGAAATCGGTTTTTCAACGAGCACATGCAGGCCCGCCTTGAGCGCGGCAATGCCGAGGGTGGTATGGGAATAATGGGGCGTGGCGATGAGCACGGCGTCGCACTTGCCGGACTGGATGAGGTCCATGCCGTCCCGGAAAAA
Source organism: Candidatus Methylacidiphilales bacterium (assembly GCA_028713655.1). NCBI lineage: Bacteria > Pseudomonadati > Verrucomicrobiota > Methylacidiphilae > Methylacidiphilales > Methylacidiphilales bacterium. The sequence goes on from JAQTNW010000002.1 coordinate 36,989, forward strand.
ATCCACCTGTGGGAATTTTTTCTGATGCTCGGGTTTGAGATCCGCGACGGCGGCGAGCTCGCAGCGGGGTGATTGGTTTTGGAGGATGGAATGGGAATGGGTGGTTCCCATGTTGCCGAGGCCGATGATGCCCAAACGCAATTTTTTCATAGGGTGTGATGGTTATCCTGCTTGACCCCACACGTGTAAGGTCTTAGCGTCACCCTGTCAAATGAAATCTTCCATCCAGTCCACCGCCGGCCTCGCCCAGGAACTCGGCCTCTCCCGGTGGTCCGTCTCCCGCGCCCTCAATTTCCAGCCCGGCCTCAACAAATCCACCGCGGATAAAATCCGCGAAACCGCCCGCCGGCACGGCTTCACCCCAAGCCTGCTCGGACGCGGCCTGCGCTCCGGTAAAACCGACCTCATCGGAGTTTGCGCCCCCAACCTTGTGGATTATTTCCTGACCGACAAAATTTCACGCCTCCGCGAGGCCATGTCGAAACGCGGGCTCCGCTGTGTCATGCAAATCATCAGCACCCTTCCCGCTGAGGAAAATGCGGCCTTGGTGCATTTTGCGGCCATGCGCTGTGCCGGAGTGGTGTCCCTGGCATCGAGCCTTCGCCTCGATGATGCCGGCATTCAGAGTCTGCATTCGGCCGGCATTCCGCTGGTACGGCTCGATCCACTGTTGGATGAATTCCACGGGGAAATAATGACCGACCGCGCTTTTGCCATGCGCCAGGCCGTCGAACATCTCCATTGCTTGGGCCATCGCAGACTGGCTGTGATGGGGATTAATCCGAACCACGCCTACGGCAGGCAAAGAATCCGGGGACTGCAGCAAGGCTGCCGGAAACAGGGCTTGGATTTCAACCGGGATGTCATTTTGTTGAACCGGGACGATTCCGGCGCAACTCCGGACTTTGAACTCGGCGCAATCCTCTCCCATGATTATATTTCACTCGGCAAAAAACGCCCCGCCGCGATTCTTGCCCTGAACGACCGGGTTGCGCTCGGCGCGATGCATCAACTGCAAAAGCAGGGAATCCGTGTGCCGCGGGATGTCTCAATCCTCGGATATGACAACGCCGATTTTTGCCCGCATGTCACACCCTCGCTTACCTCATTGGATTTACAGGCGCCGGTCCTGATCGATAACGCCGTGAAAATGCTTTTGCCGCCAAGTTCAAACAAAACCCGCACCGAAAGCGCAGGGGTCCGCATCAAGCCCCGGTTGATCATCCGGGAATCAACGGGACCCGCGCCACGAAACAGGTAATTCAATCCAGATGCCTCCAAATCCATGACTAACACCTTGATTCACCCGGATTTTCTTCTCGAAAATAAAACAGCCCGCCGACTTTATCACGAAGTCGCCGCGGAACTGCCCATCATCGACTACCACTGCCATTTGCCTCCGGCAGACATCGCCGCCGACCGGCGTTTCGCGAATCTTTATGACATCTGGCTGGAGGGCGACCACTACAAATGGCGGGCACTGCGGAGCAACGGAATCGCGGAGAATTTGATCACCGGCAACGCTGCGCCAAAGGAAAAATTTATGGCCTGGGCGCGGACACTTCCCATGCTTTGGCGTAATCCGCTCCATCATTGGACCCAGCTTGAACTCGCCCGTTACTTTGATATTTATGAGCCCTTGGATGAAACAACGGCCGGCTCCATCTGGGAACGCGCCAATGCGCGCCTTGCCGAACCGGATTTTACCGTGCGCGGAATTTTGAAAAAAATGCGCGTCAACGTTGTCTGCACCACCGATGACCCGACCGACTCCCTGGAGCATCATCAGGCTGCGAATGCCTCCGGATTGCCGGTCAAAATCCTGCCGACCTTCCGGCCTGATCGAGCCATGGCTATTCAGGATACAAAGACATGGAATGAATGGGTGGACGCACTCGCTGCAAGGAGCGGAGTGAGCATACGGGATTTTGGCGATTTTCTGGCAGCCTTGCGCGCGCGCCATGATTTTTTTCACAAAATCGGAGGACGGCTATCCGACCATGGGTTCAGTTGCTGCCCGAGTGCGGCGGCCACCAATGCGGAACTGCAATCCATTTTCGCAAAAGCCCGGCAGGACGGCACCGTAACGGATCATGAAGCGGAACAATTTGCCACCCGAATCCTGCTCGATGTCGCTCGCTGGAACCATGAGAAAGGCTGGATCCTCCAGCTTCACCTGGGTCCGATGCGCAACAATAACACCCGGAAAATGCGCCAGCTTGGCAGGGACTCCGGCTTTGATTCCATCGGCGACTGGCCGCAGGCGGAAAAACTCAGCCGCTTGCTCGATGCTCTGGATGCCACAGATCAACTGCCCCGGACCATCCTCTACAATAACAATCCGGCGGATAATTATGTTTTTGCGTCGCTGATTGGCAATTTCCAGGACGGATCCATCCCCGGCAAAGTCCAATTTGGCGCAGCCTGGTGGTTCCTGGACCAAAAGGAAGGCATGGAATGGCAGCTCAATGCGCTTTCCAATCTCGGTTTGCTCCGGCATTTTGTCGGGATGATCACCGATTCCCGGTCCTTCCTCTCCTACACGCGCCACGAATATTTCCGGCGCATCCTGTGCAATCTTCTGGGGCGCGACGTGGAAGCGGGCCTGGTCCCCAATGATAAAAAGCGGCTTTCGGAATACGTAACAGCAATTTGTTATGAAAATGCGCGCGCGTACTTTAAATTTTAACCCGGCAATGATCCACCCCAAACAAGGCAACTTCTATGAATCCACTCTTTACCCTCGAAAATGAAGCCGCCGTCGTGATCGGCGGCACGGGCGTGCTCGGCGCCACCATCGCACTGGCATTGTCGGAAGCGGGCGCGCGCGTCGCTGTGTGCGGACGTTCCGAAGAACGAGGTGCGGTCTGCGTCGAAGCCATCAAAAAGGCGGGTGGCAAGGCGGTCTTTGTCAAAGCGGATGCCCTGTCCAGGGAAAGCCTGGCGCTGGCTCATCGTGAAATTGAAACCCGTCTGGGCCGCCCAAGCATTCTCGTCAATGCGGCAGGTGGCAACGATCCCAAAGCGACGGTATCTGCGGATCATCCCTTTGACACAATCAACCTTCCCGACTGGCAGGCCTGTTTTGATGTCAATCTCGTCGGCGGCGCGCTGCTCCCCTGCCAGGAATTCGGCGCCGCAATGGCCTCACGCGGCAAAGGCAGCATCATCAACATCGCCAGCGTCTCCGCGCATTTGCCGCTCTCGCGGGTGGTGGCCTACTCCGCGGCCAAGGCGGCGGTGCTGAACCTCACGCAATTCCTCGCGCGCGAATGGGCGCCGCACGGCGTGCGCGTCAATTCGATCACTCCTGGATTTTTCCCGGCCGAACAAAACCGGCGTCTGCTTTTCAACGAAGACGGCACGCCGACCCCGCGCTCCAGGTCCATCCTCGGCCATACTCCGATGGCGCGATTCGGCGAACCGCGTGAACTCACCGGCGCCGCCATTTTTCTCGCATCACAAAAAGCCAGCAGCTTTGTCACCGGTTCGGATATCCGTGTGGACGGAGGCTTTTTATGCCAGACAATCTAAAACCAGTCGCTGGAGCAAGAACAGCAAAGGGCGCTGCGCTGGCTGACAAGGAAGTCCGTGAAATTATCGGCCGTGCGCTTGATCCGGCTGCCTATCAGGGCAAGCGCATCCTGCTGATTGTTCCCGACGGCACCCGCACCGCGCCGGTCGGGTTGTTGTTTCGGGAAATTTTTGAGAGGCTCTCAACCGTTGCGGCCAAAATCGACGTCATGATCGCCCTCGGCACGCATCCGCCGATGAGCGATGAGGCGATTCGCGCCCGCATGGAAATCAGCCTTGAGGAACGCCGTTCCAAATATGCTCGGGTCGAGTTCATCAATCACGCATGGAATTCACCCTCCGCGCTCCACCGGCTGGGGGTCATTCCCGCGAAGGAAATCAGCGATTTGTCAGGCGGGCTCTTCGCCATGGACGTGCCGGTCGAGATCAACCGGCGGATTTTCGATTACGATCAATTGATCATCGCAGGGCCGGTTTTCCCTCATGAGGTCGTCGGCTGCTCGGGCGGCAACAAATACCTCTTCCCCGGCATCGCCGGACCCGAAATTCTCAATTTTTTTCACTGGCTCGGCGCGGTGATCACCAATCCGATGATTATCGGGAACAAATGGACGCCCGTCCGCAAGGTGGTGGATCGCGCAGCCGCCATGGTGCCGGTGGACAGGTTTTGCTTTTGCATGGTCGTGGACCAGGCGGGGCTGGCCGGCCTTTATGCCGGAACACCCGAAGCCGCGTGGGACGCGGCCAGCGATCTTTCCCGCGAATTGCACATCGTTTACAAGGAACACCCGTTCCACACCGTCCTGTCCTGCGCCCCGAAGATGTATGACGAGCTCTGGACCGGCGGGAAATGCATGTACAAACTCGAACCCGTGGTCGCCGACGGGGGCGAGCTGATCATCTACGCCCCGCACATCACGGAAGTTTCGGAAGTGCACGGCGCCCTTATCCGGGAAATCGGCTACCATTGCCGCGATTACTTTGTGAAGCAATGGGACTGTTTCAAAAATTATCCCTGGGGCACTCTGGCCCATTCCACGCATGTCCATGGGATCGGCACGTACAAGGACGGCATTGAAACCCCGCGCATCCGGGTCACGCTGGCCACCGGCATCCCGGAAGCGGTCTGCCGCAAGATCAACCTCGGCTGGCGCGATCCGGCTTCGATCGACGTGGAAAGTTTTGCCAACCGCGAGGACGAAGGCGTCCTGCTTGTCCGAAAAGCAGGGGAAATGCTTTATCATCTGGACAACCCGCCGGGCTGGGCCGGGGGAAAAGCATGAGCCTTTTCGTGGTCATGGGTGTCTCGGGCTGCGGCAAGAGCAGCGTTGCGGATCTGCTGGCGAAAAAAACCGGCGGCCAATTTCTCGATGCCGACAGTTTCCATCCCGCTGCTAACAAGTCAAAAATGGCCGCGGGCATTCCTCTCACCGACGAGGATCGTTGGGATTGGCTGGACACCTTGAATCATGAATTGAAACGGCAGGCCGCATCGTCGGCGCGTCCTGTTTTTCTGGCTTGTTCCGCGCTACGCCAGGCTTACCGCGACCGCCTGGCCGACGGGTTGGATCACTTGCGTTTTATTTACCTGAAAGGCTCGAAGGAATGCATTCGCGCCCGTTTGGAAACCCGGCAGAATCACTACATGCCGCCCACGCTGCTGGAAAGCCAGTTCGCAACCCTTGAGGAACCTGAAGATGCGATTCTTGTGGATATCGAGCGGCCGCTGGCTGAAATCATCGGCAATATTTTGCCACAACTTTCCCGGTCCAAACCTTGAAACCCTTGCGGTATGCCCGCTATTTGGGAGCGTCAGGCTTGTAGGTGGTTTCCTTGTAATTGCGCCAGGCTGATTCGACACTCTTGAACAGGGACAACACCTGCTCCTCGCTGATAAGCCGGTATTCCACGGTCTTGGCATGGGTCGTTGTCGGGTAGTTCTTGATCACCGTGGTTTGCAGGTTTCCCTGTCCAGTTTTGTCCATCAGGTCTGAAAAGTGTTGCTGGATATCCCCCTTGATCGACTCTCCGATGCCGCCAGGGGCGTGTACATCCACGGGCGCCAGATAATAAAAGCGGGCCGTCGTATTGCCCGTGGTATCGACGGTCAGTTCCTTGACGCGGATTGTCCCATCCACCAGATACTCATGTGTGCTGACGGATGTGATGGAATCCAAGGCAACCACATAACTGCCTCCCGGCAGATCGACTCTCCAAAAGGGCTTTGCCTGGGCTGCGGACAGGCACACACAAAAAAGCAGGACCGGAATGGCGATGAAGAGGATGCGTTTCACGAGGGTGAGCCTAGACATTTTATCCGGCGTATTCGAGCCCTTTATTTTGCATCTCATGTGGCTTGGGCGAGAGGTGGTCGGCCCTGTACGACCTCATTGTTTGAATAGACTCTTCACGGAATAGAAAATAAAATAGGCCAATCCAAAAATCGCTGTAAATGCTGTGGCCCAGAACCCAAAGGGGCCTGGGGAGTAAATACCGCTCGCAATCCAGGAAACATCCTGATGCGATCTATGCGCGAGGAAGCAATCGATTAAATAAAATATTCCGCTCGCCAGAAAGACACACGCACCGACGATAGCCTTGTCTCGGTTGGTCTTCATATTTCTGACGAACGGTATATTAGGCTGAAACGTCTTTGTAAGATAACCACCCCACGACGTGAGGGGCAAAGATTATTTGTCCATCTGGATGGCGGGCATGAGGTCGTTATTTTCCTCGATCCGCATCATGCGAATGTCCCGGACAGAGGCGGCAAACCAGGGCAAGGTTTTTGATAATTCATTGATGGCGACGACGCAGGTGACGGCATTGACGACTTCCGGCTTGCCAAAATAGACGCTGCCCTGCTGCCAATCAAATCCCCTGGCATGGAGGATTTTTTTAATCTCCCCGTAGGCATTGTTATAGGGATCGCCATAGGTTTGCTTGAGAATTTCAATATCGAGGTCAAAAGCAACTGCGTACATACGTTGTTTTCCAGGAGGCGGAAGTGACGACTGGTCTTCCGACAACGGGACATGGAGTCCTTTTTTAGGAAGGATGGGTGTCGGGTTCACGCTCAATCACTAGCAAAACACACCGCTAAAAGCAATGGAATTATATTCCCATGCCGGGAGGCGCAACCTGTTTTCAATGTTCAACTTTGTGATCTTCGCGACCTTCCTGTAAAAAGTGTTGTGCTTTTCTTTGTGCCTTTGCGGACCGCGTGGTCGCGGGCTTTGCGTTAAGTGTTGCTTTCTCGGCACAAAAACTTTCGCAGAATGTTACAATCCTCCAGACAACCGGCCTTCAATTGCCGCAGCCGCGGTTGGTACACGATCCAGAACCCGCCCGCCAGCCAGGCCAGCAACAGAGGCGCCGTGGGGGCAACTTTCCAGCCTTCGAAGTTGATCGAAAACAGCGTGATCCCCCAGAAAAACAAAAGCAGCAGATTGCGACGAAGCTTCAGTCCGGAATCCGAACTGGCCATGACCGCAATCCACCAGCCGGCGCCCAGCAAAAGATCGTAATACATCACATAGGGCGAAATCAGCAAAACCAGGCTGATGGCAAACAGCAGCGCATGTTGGGAGCCGACAGCGCGCAACGGCCGCGACCAGCGCACAAGCAAAGCGGATGCGGCGAACAGCAGCATGGAAAAAACGGAAAAGGCAGCTTCGGCCAATCCCCGCGCCGTGGGCGAGGAATCGTGAAGGCTCAAAAGAAAATAACGCAGGCTCTGGTTCAGATTGAAGATTTGGTTCTGGCCGCCGCAGAGCAGATTTTTCATGACACCCAGCCAGGCCAGATGGGAATCGATCCCGCAGGTCCAGAGGCCGAGCAGGAGAAATCCCAGCGACCCGAGGCAGAGGCCCGAAAAATAGCGCCAATGCCCGGCAAGCAACATGAAGACACCCGGAGCCAGAAGGAATTGCGGTTTGTAAAAAAGACAGGCGGCGAGCAAGCCGGCGAGAAAGGGGCGGTTCCGGCAGAGCAGGAGCGCAGCCCCGGCGTAGATAAAAAAAGAAAGGGCGGCGTTTTGTCCGACAATCAAGCCATAAAAAAACACCGGCAGGCCCGCCATGAAAAGCAAGCCCGGCCTTCCCGCGAGAGAGGGGAAGCATTTCAAAATGAAATAGGCCCCTGCCAGGTAAAGGCCGACAGAAGCTGCCAGCCACAGGGCTGCAAATGTTTTATAAGGCAGTGTCACGAGCGACGAAACCATGAGAGCGTGCAGGGGCGGATATAAATAGTTGAACCCGCTGGTCTTCCCGAAATTGGGGCCTCCAAAAAGTTCACCCATGCGGTCGCCAAGTTTGCTGTCCCGGTAGAGATCCTGCATCCGGCCTTCGGCCACCATTTTTCCAGCGGCGTAGTGCTGCGTCAAATCGCTGCTGAGGATGCGCCCGTTCGTGGCATTAAATCCACTGGCGCCAAACCAAAAGGCGATCAGCCCGGCGCTGAAGATGCAGATGGAGGCGAGGCTCAGGACCTTCAGAAGCAGGAGTCCGGGGTCCGAAAAGGGACTTTTTGAAAGCGGTGTTGAATCCGAGGAAGGCATGGCGTGATAAAAAATATTTTGTGAACCTGTCGGGCTGTGCTTATGATCTCCATTTATGAGTGGAATTGCCAGTCCGGAATGGAACATCAAAACACGGTCCTCAGTCTGCCAAATCAGCGGCCGCGCCTTCCAGGAGGATGAACCTTTTTATACATTGCTGATCGACACACCCGAGGGCCTGTTGCGGACCGACATGTGCCAGGAAGCATGGGAGAGCCGCCAGCCTGCGCCGGAGATGGTTTCGAATTGGAAATCGATCTTCAAGCCCGACCCGCCGGTATCGCCGGATGCCGTGCGCAAGGAGGATGCGGAGTCCGAATTGCGGCGACTCCTGGAAAACCTCACGCCGGAAAACCACAAGACCTGTTATCTCCTGGCCCTGCTGCTGGAGCGGAAGCGCATTTTGAAGTCGCGCGAAAAAATCATGCGGAACGGGCAAAAGCTTGTGGTGTACGAGCATGCGGTGACGCAGGAAACGCTGCTGGTGCCGGAGATTGAGTTCAAGCTTACGGAAATGGACGGGCTGATCGCGGAAATCAGCAGTGGACACGGGATGGTGTTCCGGGTGAACAATCCGGTGGAGCCAATTCCCGAGGAAGCGACCGCCCAGACGTAAGCAGTTTTTGACCTTTTACCGCTGAGAACGCGAAGTGTTTAACACCAAGACGTCCGCCAGAGGACGGATTCGCCCCGTGTGCGAACAAGAGATGCAAAAATGAGGTGAAAGCTTAAAACCTGTCTTAAACCATCCCCCTGACAAGGGGGAAGAAAAGGGGTTTTATTTTGCCCGCGAAACACGCGAAAATCACAAAAGGAAGCCAAAATCCATTTCTCTCACAAAGCCGCGGAGGGCACGAAGGGAAACGGATGGAAATGAAGAATTCAGGATGTGGAATTCAAACTTCTGGATTTGATCTTGTTTCGGAAGTGCAAGCGCACAAACTGCCTTGATGCAGCGCCAACGGCAGGTTGTTCACAATTGGGTTGCCTTTGCAAGAGTTCTACAACACGTTGCAATTGCCGCGCGCGGTTGAACAATACTGTGAGGTCAAAAAATATGCCGCTATATAACATCGCAGCCCTCGTAATCCGGTTCTTTACACTGTCCTGGCTAATTACCGGATTATGCACTATGATTCCCCAGATGGTGTCTATTCCCTATGACTTTTCGTTGGGCACAGCATGCTGTCTTTCTACGCCAGTATTTTTATTTGCTCTGGCTTTTGTGTTTTGGCGTTTTGCCCCTTCTATATCGCGCCTTATGATTCGAGGTATCGAAACTGACATTACGTTTACAACCCTCACAAGAGCGGATTTATATTGCTTTGCCTTTGTTTTGGTTGGCCTTTGGTATTTTTTATCCAGCATTCCCAACGCCCTTAACTGGATACACTATTTACTGAAGATTGCTGCAGAGGGTCAAAAAAATGAGACTTTAGGGAGTTCTGATATTTACGCGCTGTCTCAAGCCATGATTTCTATGGTCTTTGGTGTTGCATGTATTGTAGCCGCCCCCCGTTGGGCGAAACTTTTATTAAGAAATGAAAAGAACTAACCAGACTGCGGAGAGCGTCGCCCGCCGAAGCTAGCGAAAGTTGGCCATTACGAACGCGACGGAATAAAAACATTATGATCAAACTCTTTATATCGTTAGCAACTCGTTATGCGCGTTTCTCGCTTCGCAATTCATCAGGTCCCCGAGTATCGGCATTTGTCTGTGCCGCATTACTCTTTGCCGGTTCACGTCACATATGGATTTACTTTGTTAAATCAGAAGGTGATTCCAATTTATGGTTTGGAGCACTGATGATTGTTGTTGCCTTATTTAATTTTCAAAACCTGGGATTTAAACAACTGTTTGATGAGAAATAAAAATATCGAGCCAGGCCGCCGAATCCTTCACACACCGGCACTTTACGGCTTGTGCCGGTTTTAAGTTCCTAAGTTTTACCTTCCTCTGCGCTGGTTCTAGCCTTTTGCGTCTTTTGCGCATTTTCGCGGCCAAAGCCAGTTTCTGGTTTTCCTCCGCGGCTTTGTGCGAGATTCTGTGTTAGCTTTCAAGAGTTTGAGATGGAGTAAGAGTAGGATTAAGAGTAAGATTTCCATCCGCGTTTGAGAACGGTTTTTTAGGGAATCTCCGACAGGCGCCAGGCCTGGTCCTGCCAGGTGATCCGGTAGTTGCGGCCACCGGCTTTTCGTACAAGTACGCTGGTGTTGCCCGGTTTATCGAAGGACAGGAAAATCAATTGCTCGCGATGTTGTAGGCCGGACAACTGCTCTTCGTAAAAACCCATGTAAAACGGCTGCGGCCCAAACCGATTGGAGGCGTTGGCGCGGGTGAGCGAATACCCGATGGCGCAGGGCACACGGAACAGGGAGCCATAGTTGCAGGAACCCAGCAGTATCGAGGCTTCGTCGTCGCGCGGGTTTCTGAACGGCAGCACCGCCGCAAAGTATTCGCCGGGAGCCTGCAACTGCCGGGCCAATTGCCAGAAGGATTCCGCTTTGCCTGACAAATAAAAATTGCGGTCGGCATTCAGAGGCTGGATGGTCGGCGCCGGGGAGGAAAACAGGGTGCCGCAAAACACAATCATCCCGATACCGAAATATAAAACGGCTTTTTTCCAGAAAATGCGCATCCCGTAGATGGACATCCAAAGGTGCAGGCCGAACAACAGCAAAAAGCCTTCCTTGAAAGGCCAGCGCAGGGAACGGAATACGGGCAGGCTGGAAAAAAGGTGCTGCACCGGCGCCGGGCGGACAAGAAGAACGAAGGCAAAGGCGATAAACAACGCCAGGCAGATTGTTTTGCCCGTCCAGGAGGCAGGCCGGCACAACAGGAGGCAAAAGGCGGCGGGACAGAATAACAAGCCGCAAGCATCCGCTTGTGGACCACCGACGGCAAGAGGCGCGCCGTCCAGGGCGCTAAGGCCGCCAAGAAACCAGGAAAGCGGGACGTGCCAGAACGGGATTTTTCCCTCCTGCAGCATCGAGGCTGACAACCCGTCGGCACGCGTGGCATGGGCAAACCCTGACAAGAATGGCAGGACAAAGGGCAGCAGAATGATGAATGCCAGGGCAAGTGAGCCAAAACAGCGCGCAGCCGGGACGATGTCCCGTTCCGCAACCGAAAGGCCCAAAGCCAGCAGCAACACTGCGAAGTTTTCAAACAGGAACGGCCCGGGATGCCCTCCCATGCAGGCATGAAGTTCCGCAAGGACGAAAACAGCAATCCCGATTTTGGTGTCGCGGCAAAGCAAGCCATAGAGCAACCACGGCAGGGCTGAGGTATTTGCCAGATAGAGCACCCAGGAAGAGCCGATCAGCAATTGGTACACGCCATAAGTCCAACTCAGGCTCAGGAGAGCCGACCAGCAGGGTGAAACCGCGCCCACCCACCGCTTCTGGGCTTCCAGGGCGCAGAAATAAAATCCCAGCGACTGAACGATCAACAGAAAAGAACCCCAGAGTTCCACAATCCAGCGTTCAAGGCCCGCGGAAGCCAGAAGCGAAATCAACAGCAAAACGGGGTGCCAACAATTGATGAAGCTGGGGTCGCGCAGCAGGCAATAGCCCCCGCCAAAGATATAGTCATTGTAGAAAGGATTTTGAAAATGCGCGAGGCGGCGTCCGATTTCGGCCATGACCGGCTGGAAATAGCACAGGTTGTCGTTCGTCAAAAAAAAGAACGGGCGCCACAACTGGAGCAGGAGCAGGACAAGCAGATTGGCTGCCAGCAGGCAGTGCGCGGGACGGGGGATGCCGCCCCATTTTGCAAAACCGGTTTGAGTGGAAGTCATGGTTGAATTTTCATGGCATGTGTGAGATAAGCAGGCTAAGCTGAGATTCACATACACGAGCCCAAAAGTCAAAGGCTGGTTGACATTCAGATCGCTAACGCTAAATGGCACATAAAATGAATGAGGATGCCCGCCCGCCCGATTTTTTCCTGGTTATACCCAGCTACAATGAAAGCGGCCGGTTGCCCGCTTATTTAAGCTCCCTGCTCGAGAACCTGTCCGCCCTGCCCTTCAGCACGGTTGTGCGGGTGGTCGATGACGGCTCCGACACCGGCGATTTGGAAAGCTTGAAAAAAATGCAGCGTTTCCCACAGACAACCGGAAATTGCAAATGCCCGGCCATCCTTGAGCTTCCGAAAAACCTCGGGAAGGGAAATGCCATCCTGGAAGGCTGGCAAAGCTCCGGTGGCGCAGCCTGGGTGGCTTTTGTGGATGCCGACGGCTCGATACCACCCGAGGAAGTCTGCCGCCTGTTTCAATTGGCGCGGCAAAACCCGGGTTTCTCCCTTTTTGCTTCGCGGGTTAAAATGCTGGGCCGGAAGGTTGAAAGAAAATTCTCCCGGCACCTGCTGGGCCGTTTTTTTGCCGCAATGGTCGGCTGCTCGATTTGCCCCGATATCTACGATTCCCAATGCGGTTTTAAAATTATCCCGAGGGAACATTACAATCGGATTTCCACGCTGTTGACGGAACGGAAATTTGCCTTCGACCTGGATTTGCTGATGGCGCTCCTGTCGAACCAACTGCCTGTCATAGAGGTTCCCATCGACTGGCTGGAACGGAAAGGCAGCAAAGTCAAAGTGCTGCGTGACTCGCTCGCGCTGGCGGCCAGCGTCCTGCGTCTCAAACGCAAATATCAACCATGGACCTGATCGAATCGCAACAGCTTGGCCCCGAGCAGGCCTGCTCCCACTGGTATTACCGGAGCAAGTTTAAATTGCTTGAAAAAAGCCTGGCATCCGTTTTGCGGAATCATCCGTCGCCGAAGCTGGCCGATTTTGGGTGCGGGGACGGGATTTTTTTGAAACTCATTGAGCGTTCCGGATTGATGAGCGCGGAGCAGATGACGGGCATTGACTCCGGCTATGCCCGGGCGCAGCAAAGCGGCGAAATCCGGATGCTGCCTGAATTTCCGCCTGGTGGAAAATTTGACGTCATTCTGATGATGGACGTGCTTGAGCATGTCGAGGATGAGCAGGCTGTATTGGCGGAAGTGCTCAAGCATCTGAACAGCGGCGGCACACTTTTTATCACCGTACCCGCATTGCCGATCCTCTGGTCGCGCCATGACGAAATCCTTCTGCATTACCGGCGCTACACGCTCAGCAGCCTCAAGAGTCTGTTGTCTGCTTTTCAGGAGCTGAAAATTTTCAGGCTGCATTATTATTACGGATTGCTGCTTCCCGTGGCGGCGCCGCTGCGCTTTTTCAAACGGCATTCCACGGAAACGCAGACGGACCTTCAACCTGCGCCCGCATTGCTCAACCTTTTGTTGGTAGCGCTTTTCGAGTTGGAATTGCATGTGGCGCGTTGGAATCGCCTGGCCGGACTTTCGGCCGTGGCGGTTTGCCGGTTGGAAAAATAGCAATTCAACCGCAAAGAGGCATTCACCGCAAGTCGCCGAGAGCGCAGAAAAACACATTTCTATCAGCAGATTAGGCATATCTTGGGAAGCCTTCAGCACTCGGCGAGGCGGGTGGCACACCCCCCGAAGCGGTCGCCGCAGCGACCATTCTGCCCCTCTTGATGGAGGGGATTTGGATCGCTTAGCAAAGCATACCTCAACGCGCGGCAGGCAGGTTGACCCGGTAAAGGCGGTAGCCTGAGGCAAGGTGAGGCGGGAGCGGCACGGGAATGAGCCAGTCCGGACATTGCCCGTTCAACAACTGGCTGTAGAAAACCGTTTGATTCCCGGGTTTGGAATACACCATGGGTTCGCCCGAGTGCGGAGCGAGCAGCAACAGGGTGATATGTTTCGAGGCAAGGAGTTGCCGGGTTGTATCCGCATTTGAGGCCGTCATGGCATGGTAGGCAAACAGAATGCCATCTTCATTCCGGTGGTTGGGCGTGGCGACAACCTCATAGGGAGTACGATAAATGATCTCGGTTCCAAAATCCTGGAACGCCAGGATGCGCTGTTTCGGAGGCAATCCGCTTTCCCGGTTGAGCCAATCACACAAGGTGTGGATCGATTCAACTTTCCCGGGGGACGAGGCGTTGGTTGCGGCGGGTGCTGTCTTTTCAGCCAATGCCAGCTTCAAGCCGAACCCGAGGAACAGGTTGGCGGTAAAAAAGGCCCCCATCATTGAAACTCTCAAGATGGAAAGCCTGACGCCCTGGTATCGCTCGGAAACCCATTCGAGGCAAGACCCTGTCAATTGCACAAAAAGAGGCAGCGCAACGGCCTCGGCGTACAAGACCCATCTGTATTGATAGAGCGCCAGTCCGCAAAAGACGAGCGTGGCAAGCAACAGATACAGGTCTTCCGTTTTGAATGCCGCGCCGCGCACAAAAAGACGCCAGACGGCCCAGGGTATGGCGAAGAGGCATGGAAACAGCCAAAGGATGACGGCCCCAGGGAAATCGTGCCAGGAGGAAAAAAGAGGGCGCTGTTCCTGGACCAGGTTCGCCCAGATTTTCATGGCTTCGGGGCTGACATTGGCCAGCGGCCCCAGAAGGAAGCGCGGGTTGGCCAGTTCGGCTGCGACGGCGGCAACGCCTGCTCCCGCAAGCCCGGCAACAATGCAAGCTGTTAGGGACTGCGGACACCGGCCTTTGCTATTCATAAAAGCCAGTACAGCCCAGAATGCGGCGACAACCGAAAAAACAAGCAAATGCACCAGCGACATCCTGTCCAATTCCCCGGCATTCCATTCATCAGGCCGGGTTTGAATGGAATAGAGCAGGGTGCTGCAGGCCAGGAGGCTGGTACTAAAGAAAAGATTTTTGTGCAGGGCGAGTTTTTCCCCCCGGAGCCAGAGCATGCCGAGTACCAGGAAGTTAATGGCTGTGATGACAAGTGTTTCGATGCTGATGGAAAGCGAAACGGCCTGCACAAGCCCGGCGACCCAGGCGGCTTTGGGTGAAAAGGGCAGGCACAAACAGCGAAGCATGCAGCCCATGTTCAGGGCCAGCAGGAAGAACAGCAGGGCATGGTGGTCGGGGCGCCCCGCTGCGCAGTAAAGAAGTATGCCCGGTTGTGTGGCTAGCAGAGGGCAGAGCATTCCCAGCCAGCCTGGCTTAACGACAGGTCGGCAGGCCCAGACGATGGCCAGGAGGCCCAGAACATAAAACAGCGGGCTGATCAGGATACCCGACCAGAGCAAGGCGGTTTTGAAATCCGTGAAGCAGCTTCCGGCCCCGGCGCAGAGCAGCAGGATCAAATCCAACAGGCGGCTCCATTGTGACGTTTCCGATTTGTCAGGGTTGCTGCGCGGAACGGTCGTGTCATACCAGTTGCCGGTATCGCGCAGGTGTTGGACGCGCATGAGGCGCGTGTAACCGTCCGCGTCGAGGAAATCACCAGGCTTGGCAAATATTCCAGCCTGATAAATGAACATCTGCATGAGAAACAGGCAGAGTCCGAAGCCAAGAACAGTTGTTAGCCGGATGCTTTTTATGGTTTTTTTACCCGGAAGAGATGATAGTCGGCCTGCAGGCCGGGCGGCAAAGGTATTTCCGAAAGCCAAACCGGGATTTTTTTATCCAGCAATTGGCGGTAGAACGAATTTTTGTTCCCGCTTTGATCGTAGAACCCGGCCTCGGCAGGGCTCCCGTCGATCAGTACAAGCGTGACTCCCCGTTTGTCCAAATCGAACCTTGCCTCGTCGGGATCGCTGCGATTCATCAGGTCATAGGTAAACAGCACGCCGTCCGCATTGCGGTGGTAAGGCGAACCCACCACTTCGATCCCCGTGCGGTAGAGGATCTCCGGGCCGTAATCGAGGTGGGTCAGGATGCGCTGGTGTGGCTCCCGCGACAGGGGCTGGCTTTTGAGCCAGCCTGCCAACTGCATCAGTGACCCGGCTTTTGCAGCTATGGCGGTCGGCTGATCCGGAGCATGCGCTGTACCCGACGGCCGGTTGAAAAGCAGGACAAACGGCAGATAAGCGGCGGCGAAAAACATGACAAGAAGGGTTCTCGCGGGAGAAAACCACTTGGGGTTGATGCGGGGTTCCAGCCAATCCAGCACCCGGGAAAGCAATTCCGTAAGTGGAAAAATCAGCATCAGCTCCGCGTAGGTCGCCCAGCGGATTTGGGCCAAAGTCAGGACGACAAAGAGGGCAATCCCGAACGCAAAATAAACGCCGACGCAAAGTTGCGCGGAATCCCTGATGCGGTTCTTGAAATCAAAGAACAGGAACGGCGCAACGAGAAAAATCGGCCCCAGCCACGTCAAGGTCTGGGGCAGCAGCGCTGAAGCGGAAGCGGCCAGGGGCGCCACTTCCCTGACATTTTTCAACCATAATTGCGCCAGTCGGGGATCAACGTTTGCATATGGCCCATGGAAAAAACGGGGCGAGAGAATATAAATGACAACGAGGCAAACAACCGCCCCGGCGGCGCCTGCCAACAGGCGTTGCGGCCACGATGCGATCACGCGCGGATTTTTTTCAAGGCGGGCCATCACAAACCAGAACAGGGTTTGGGCTGAAAACATTGCCAGATTCAACCCGCAGAGGCGGTCATACACGTCAAGGCGCAGGAGATGATCCGGCGTTTCAACCAGGAGCGCAACACACACACCACAGGTTAGGGCAAAGGACACGAGGAGATTTTGCCGGGCCGCATCCGGCCGCCGCGCCACCCATGCGAGCCCAAGCGCCAACTGCGCCAGCAGGCATACGGTCAAAGCTTCAACGCTGATCCATAGCATGAACGCCTGCATCAGGCCGGCGCAGATGAGAAGACGGTTGGAAGGGGGCCGTGTGAGAATGCGCAACATTTGGCCGGTGATGATGATAAAGCAAAACATCAGCAGACTGTGATGATCCGGCCTTCCGGCTTCATAGTAGTCGATGAGTGCGGGCTGGCAGAGAAAGAACAAACTCAAATGCATTCTGGATGCGGGTTTGAACAAAACGGCGCCGGCCCACGCCAAAGCCAGCACACTGAACGTTTGAACAACCGGACTGAACCAGACACCCCACCAGAACAGGGCGTTTTTCAGGCCGAGGAAGGGCCACAGAGGCAATGCTCCCAGAATCAACAGCACATCCAGAGGCCGGCTCCACTGCGAGCTTTCCCCGTGTGGCGCGTTGCTCTCGGGAACGGTTTGATCAAACCAATGCCCGCTGGAAAGCAAATGCTCAACGCGAAGGAGGCGCATGTAACCGTCGGGGTCCGCGAGTTCGCCATACGGTACCTGCGCGGAAATGCGATACAGCAGGGCCTGGATGACCAAAAAAAACAATGCGAGCGCGAGATGCGGGTAGTAGCGGCTCACGCTGGATGGCCTGATGAAGGTTTAACGCTGCGGCGCCTTTGTGGGCGCGGCAGACGCCGGAGCTGCGATCCAGCCTTGTTTCACGAAATAACTCTTCAAAAAGTCCGTCACCAGGCGGGCAATCCGCGCTGCGTCCTTGTCGAGGGCGGCATTTGGATTTTCTGCTTCCAACTTGAAAGCATACGGCTGGCCCGACGTGTCAAAAATCATCAGGCGCTCGGGATTTGTTTTATTATTAAGGGCCGCAAACTCCACATAAGCCTCGGAAGTGTGCTGTCCCGGGCCGTTTCCAAGTGAAAGGCTCAGGGCCTGGTTGGTTTCGTCCACTTTAAAGAGCCGTCCATCAATCAGCCAGAAATTGCCGGTTGGCAGCGGCAGATCCTTGCCATAGGGATAGGCGGGGAGAACTTCCCGGTTCAGCAATTCCACCAGCCGCCGGGTCACTGCGGTGCGGAGTTGTTCGCGAAACTGCACCAATTGGCCGCGTTTGCCTTCCATTTTGACCGTGGAGAGGTCCATATGAAAATCATAAACATAAATGGCGTCGGGACGGATGTTTGCGGCGGCAACCGTGGGCGGCGGCGGCTGGGGTTTGTTCCCCACACCGGTGGAGGCACAGCCGGCCAAAACCACAAGAACGCCGGCCCAAAGAACGGGAATGGGAAAACGCATAGTGGGGAAGTTTATGGATTCCTGTCCTGCGAGTAAAGAGTGATTCTAACCCGGATGTCTTTCGCACGCACCTACTTCTGAAAAGCCTGCAGTGCGTATAGGCGAAAGAGCGGCCAGAAATATGGGGTGCATCACCATCCGGGTTAAAAACAAAACCGCCTGAATGAGAATTTTTTTGAAAATAGAAGGGCCTTATTTTGAGGCGGTTTTGGAGTAGCCTGCTTGACCCCAAGCACATTCTCTTCTGCCTGCATAACAGCGCCAAGGGGAGATTTTCCATGACGGGTGTGAGATAAGCAGGCTACCGGCACGCCGTATGCTGCTCGACATAGGCATAAATAAGAGCAGATTTTCAGAGATCAAGGCAGGCGGTCGAATATGAATCGGGACGTCATGATAACAGCCATGCGGGAGGTGCTGCAATCCATCCAGGCCAGGAAATCCCTGGCGGATGTGCTGCAGGAAATTCTCAAGTGGGCCTGCCAGCTCACCAACAGCATCCATGGCTCATTTGTCACCGTGGACCATGAACGCGGCGTACTATTGATCACCAGCACACATGGGCCGGACTGGACCCCCGAGAAGAAAAGCCACACCATGAAAATCGGCGAGGGAATCACCGGCCTTGTCGCGGCGACAGGCAAACCTTATCTTTGCTCCGACACCACGCTCGATCCTCTTTACGTAAGCCTGTTTGATTTTGTCGAAAGCGAGCTGGCGGTGCCCGTCATCGCCCAGAACAAGGTCTGGGGCATCATCAATTTCGACGGGCGAAAAAAACACGAGTTCAACGAAACCACGGTTTCGGACATGGAATTATTCGCCCAACTGACTGCTGCCGCTATTGATATTCATCTGAGCTGGAGCCGGGAACAGCGCCTCCAACAGGAGCTGATGCAGGCGGAAAAATTGTCCTCGTTCAGCAAAATGCTTTCCGGGTTTGCGCATGAGATCAATAATCCGCTTGCCGCCATTCTGGGTGGCGCTTCTGTCCTGGCCTATGACAGCCCTGATTCCGGGCAGCGGCAGGAACTGGAGGCCATTGCCGCCGAAGCGCAGCGGGCCGCGACGCTGGTAAAAAATCTCCTGGCCTTTTCCCGGCGGCAAACCGCCAAAAAGGAGGTCCGGGACATCAATGTGCTGGTGCAGGACGCATGCGCTCTCGCCTGGCATCAACTCAAACAAAAGGGCATCAGCCTGGTTGTGTCGCTGTCTGAAAAGCCGCCCCATGCGGAAGTCCAGCCGCTGCAAATCCAGCAGGTGCTCTTGAACCTTTTCAGCAATGCGGAAAGCGCCATCGCGGAAGAAGGCCGTCCCGACGGCGAGATCCGGGTGGCAGTCAGCGAAGAAAATGGAGAGGTGTTGATTGAGGTGGCGGACAACGGCGTTGGCATGGAATCCGAAACAAGACGTTCGATCTACGACCCGTTTTTCACCACCCGCGATGTCGGCAAAGGCGCCGGACTTGGCCTGTCGATTGCGCACGACATCCTGAGCTTCCATGGAGGCAGCATCACCTGCAAAAGCGGATTGCATGCGGGATCGATATTTTACATCCGACTGCCCGCGAGCCGGATGCAACCGGAAGCGGCTTCTGTGATCCCACCCCCGGCGACCTCGAAAAAAAGCAAAATACAGCGTCCGGCCATAACCATGCGGGTTCTGGTTGTGGACGATGAAGACCAGATTCGGACCGCTCTGGAACGCTTTCTAAGTTCCAAAGGATTTCACGTCGAGACAGCCGTCGATGGAATGGCGGCTCATTCCCTGGCCCATGAGCAGGATTTTGACGTGGTGTTAAGCGACATCCGGATGCCGCGAATGGATGGATTTGAGTTGTATCGGGCGTTGAACGAGATCAACGAGTTGTACGGCAGGCGCTTTGTTTTTATGACGGGGAACCTTATTACGTCAGAGACCCATGAATTTATCCAAAACACCAAGTGTCCGTGCATTGAGAAACCGTTTCAATTCGATGTGATTTTCAAAACCCTTTTGGAACAGTCGTGCGTGTGAAGAGATCGCAATGACAGTTGCATTGCCGCGCGGCTTGGCATAAAAATGGCCGCATGATTCAAACCGCCGACCCTGAAGCCGCCATCCAGGAAAAGACAAAGGAACTTTGCGCGCTTATCCTCGCGTTGCCCCATTTTCACGGCTTGACGCAGGATGTGAAAGCTTTCCTGGATGACGAAAAATCGCAGGAACAATACCGCGCTGTCAGCCTGCGCGGGCGCGAGCTTCACGAGAAGCAAAAGGCCGGGGGCAAGGTGGCTGAAACAGAAGTCGGCGAATTTGAAAAGATGCGTTTTTCCCTCATGGAAAACCCCGTGGCCCGGAATTTTATTGAAGCCCAAGGTGAAATGAACCGGATTCAGGATTCCATCAACCGGTATCTGAGCAAATGCTTCGAACTGGGGCGGGTGCCCGAGGCGTCGGATTTTGAGAGCGAGGGTGATTGTTGCGGCGGCGGGTGCGATTGCAAGTGAGCGCAGGGTTGGCAATTGTGACGGATGTGTAAAATTTCACGGGTAAGGCAGCCCATGGCCAATTTTAGTCGGGACAAGGCGGGCTCGAAAGGGCTTTAATTTTGCCGGAGTTCCACCATGACAAAACACAAGCTCGATCCGTTTTTGGTTGAAAAAGAAAAGAACAAGCTTCTTAAAATCATGATCCTGCTGGCCAAGGTTTATAAGAAGGGCGCCAAGAACAAGGAACAAAAGCGGGCTTGCAGCCAGGTTGCCGATGACCTCAAGGCCCTCCGCAAGAAATCCTGAACTAGAATTCCAATTTCGCCGTGATGTCCTTCAAGGGCGGTTGGTTTTTGGCGGCGGGCGTGTCCAGATAACCATAGACCAGCTTGGAACCCAGCAGCGGCAGAACCTGCCGCGAGAGCGGCGCCATGGGTCCCATCGCCATTACCGCCAGACGCAGCTTTGGGAAATCCAACAAAAGTCGGACAAGCACGCCCAAATCCTTCGGGGTGCGGGTCAGGGCGGATATTTTATACGCATTCACACGGTGGCGCCGGAATATATCAAGCCAGCGCAGGGCCTTGCCGTAGGTGAGTTTTCTTTGAACCGAATGGGCGGACAAGATAATGCCCTTGCTCCGGTCGCGCGCCAGCCTCAACACAGGTTGCAACAGCTTCAGATTTTGCAGTTCGAGATCCACCGCATCGACATACGGGATGAGTTTTTCAAAGAGCAGGATGCGTTCGGTGGATTTCCAGGAATGGCTGCCGCCTTCCCGCCGGGTCCGAAGCGTCAGCAGGATGGGATTTTGCCTTTTTCTCAAATAGCCGATGATTTCGTCCGGATCAGCGCCGTTGCTGTGGAACGTGTCATAGCGCAATTCCACCAAATCGGTTTGGGGCTGGGGTCTGACAATGAGAGGAAGCCCGGCAGGTGTCGAAATGCAACCCACCGCCAGCACGGGTTTTTTCCAGTTAATACGGCGCAGCGACGGCATGTACTATCATAATAAAGAGAATGCGATTCCGCAAGTCCACCGGTAACTTCAATGAATCGATACGCTTCTTTTCCGCGACCGGTAGGCGCCGGGCGACATCCCGATATGGCGTTTAAAGGCCACGGAAAATGCAAAAGCGTCGTTGTAACCGGATTCCAGGGAAATGGTCCGGATCTTTGCGTTTGTTGACGCCAATGCGGACGCGGCATGCTGCATCCGGAGAAACGCGAGCTGTTTCATCGGACTGCGCCCCGTGGATTGCTTGCTGAGCACGCGCAACAATTCAATGCTTATGCCTCCTTCGCGGGCGAGTTCCTCCAGCGCCCAACTGCGCGCAAGATCCGACTCCACGAAAGCCCAGAGTTTCCACAAACGATCTTCCATGTGCAGATTTCGCGCGATGCGCAACGAATGTTCATGGATGAGTTCAACGTAGAGTTTTTGGATGGGGGCCGCCGCAAGCCGGATGGTTTCGCGGTGGAGGCCGCGGATCGCCTCCTCCAGCGGCTCCCCGACCGCACGCACGAGCATGGGTTTGGCGGATGAAATCATGGGCGCCTGCTCTTTCGGTTGGTTATAGCAAACCCAACAGATCCGCCAAAGGGCGCGGCCCGCGGCCTCGTACCCGTGCAGGACATGGGGAGGCATCAGATAAGCCATGCCACCAGAGAAATTTTTATATTTGCCATCAATGCAAGCCTTGCCCCGCCCTTTGACGGACACCATCAGGACGCTCATGTCCGGATTGGGCCGCACGAACCGGAATCCACTCAGGGCCTCGCTGATCCCAACGCTGCTGATGCCGTGAATCCGCAACAGCGGGCAGGCGCGCGAATCCACAATCCATTCGCGGGTGTGTTTTCCGATGGATTCGATTTCACCGGGTTCTTTCACGAAACGCGCCATATCGGTAGCATGAAGGAGCAACCTCCAAGAATCAACCTCCCGCATGCGCAGGGGATGCTTCCACCCGTGATTTCCCGGGGTAGCGCCTGTGTATTTTCCTGGATTGGGATTTCACAAATGTTTTATGGGATTACCCCCATGTTTCCCCTGCCGGGTTTTGCTTAAATTGACGGAATGCCGACCACAAAACCTGCCGCCCAGAAAATCTCCGCTACCGCCAATCTCCCGGATCTTTCCGGCGAATACCCGCTTGCGCCGGAGCAAATCAAACACTTCCGCTCCGAAGGATTTGTCATCCTACGCGGCGTCCTCACACCCGAAGAGGTCGAGGCTTACCGGGCGGAAATCAAACGGGCGACCTTTGAGTTGAACAAGGAAAAGCGGAAACTTGAGGAGCGTGACGCCTACGGCAAGGCATTTCTCCAAACATTGAATCTCCGGCTCCACAGCGAGGGGGTCAGAAAACTTGTCACAAGCCGTCGGCTCGGCAAAATTGCCGCAGATCTGATGGGTGTGGACGGTGTTCGTGTTTATCATGAACAGTCGCTGTTCAAGGAACCGGGTAAAGGAACCAATCCCACCCCTTGGCATCAGGACCAATACTACTGGCCGCTTGAAGAGTTGACGACGCTAGGCTTTTGGATGGCCTTGGTTGACGTTGAGCAGGGCATGGGAGGGATGAAGTGGGCTGCGGGGACCCACAAGCTTGGATTCCTGGGCCAGCACGCCATTTCCGACGAATCCCAGAAATATTATGAGGCCTATATCCAGGAGCATCACATTCGGGTCACGGAAGGCGTCCCGATGAAGCAGGGGGATGTTTCCTTCCATTACGGCTGGACGCTTCATGCCGCAGGCCCAAACTGTTCGAACAAACTGCGCGAAGCCATGATTGGCACCTATTTCGCCGACGGCATGCGGGTCATGAAACCAAGCAATGCTTCCCAGGAAGGGGACCGGGTGAAATTCCTCGGTGGAAAACAGCCCGGTGAACTCGCCGACAGCCCGCTCAATACTCTTGTTTACAAAAAATGCTAAAGCTCCAGTCGGCGTCTGTTGAGCGTAGCGTGTACGATCAAAATCAAGGCCAGCCGCCTGGTGGGAAAACAGATCATGTATTACAAGACCGATTGGGCTGATGCGAAAAAGCGTCTTGAGGCTTTCTGGTTCGGCGAATTGACAGACCGCTGTTGCGCCGTTATCCTGGCACCGCGCAAAACCTCGAAGTTGCCAAAGTTCCCCCATTTGACGAACGGCCCGTGGCTGGGTGGCCTTGAAAAATTCAAGGAGGACGACATCGAAGCCATCCGCAGGTGGTGGTGCGATCCGGAGCAAAACTATCAACGCGCCATCACTTGGATGGAAAACACCTATTTTGGCGGCGAGGCAGCCCCCGGCACCTACATCAACTGGGGCGCGTCGGCCGGCTGCGCATTTTGGGGCAGCCCGCCGGTGTTCAGCAAGACGAGTGTCTGGTATCACAAGGTGATTGAAGATTGGGAGACATGGAAATGGCATTTCGACCCGGCCACCAATCCCTCGCACCAAAACATTCTTGAGATCCAGCGTTGTTTCGCGGAGCGCTGCGGAGGGCGTTACTTTGTCGGGATGCCGGAGATCGGCAACGCCGCCGACAATCTTTCCCTGATGCGCGGCATGGACGACCTTTGCATGGATTTGCTGGGCGATCCCGATGAAGTCAAAAATGCCGTGGACGTCATGAGTGATGCCTGGGTGGCGCTGCACGAGGAACTCCACGCCATAAGCGCTCCCTTGAACGAAAACGGAGCCGTGCTGCCGTGGTTGAATCTATGGGCTCCGGGACGCCACGACCAGATCGCCAACGATTTTTCGACCACAATTTCGAGCCCCATGTTCCGGGAATTCTTTTTCCCTGAACTTCGCAAAATGGGCGGCTGGCTGGATTACACCACGTTTCATTTGGACGGTCCGCGCTGCATTCACAACCATGTGGATGCGCTGCTGGAATTGGAGGAAATCGATTGCATCCAGTTCACTCCGGGCGTGGGCAGCCCGCCCGCCACAACCCCGGAATACATCCCGATTTTCCAGAAAATCCAACGCGCCGGAAAGCGGCTTTACCTGCTCGCCGAGCCGGCTGAAATCGAGTTCCTGCTGTCGCAACTGTCCGCGCGCGGGCTGTTGCTCAACACTTGGGCGGATTCCGAGGACGCGGCAAACGATCTGCTCGGAAAAATGGCGAAGTGGTCCCGGGTGCGTGACTGAAAACTATGGCGTGATACCCTACCTCGCATTTATCCGCGGACGTACGCCCGCGGCCTTCTGCAGAGGCGGGTGAAAATTGTAATTTGTGAATCTCCGATTCTCCCTCTACCTTCCCATCAGGCATGCAGCACCTGAACGATGTAGAACTCATGGCCGAAATCGGCGGCGAAAATGAGGCGGCTTTTGCCGAGTTGCTGCGCCGGCATCAGAACCTTGTGTATGGCACTGTTTATAAATTGCTCGGACAGAATGCCTCCGACGCCGAGGACGTGGCCCAGCAGGTTTTTATCAAGGTTTACCGCGCGGCGCCCCGCTATCGCCCGGAAGCCAAATTCACCACATGGCTGCTGACCATTTGCCGAAACTGCGCCTTCACCCACATCAAACGCAACAAACGGCACCTGGCCCAGCCGCTGGTCTATCAGGACGAGGATGGCGAACGGGAAACCCTGTTGCCGGACCCGGCTGCCATTTCCCCGGACGACACTCTTTTGCACCGTGAAATGCAAAGCGCCATCGAAAACGCGGTGGCAAACCTGCCTCAAAGCCAGCGGGAAGCCCTGGTTTTGCGCCAATATCACCAGCTCGATTACGCGGAAATCGCCCGCGTGATGAAGATTTCGATCCCTTCGGTCAAATCCCTGCTGTTTCGAGCACGCGAAATGCTGCGTTTGGAATTGAGAAAATATATGGGAACAAGCTGATTTTCAGAGCAACTCCACACCCAAAACAGGGTTAAATATCATGAAAACAATGAAACAGGAACCGTCAGACCCTCTTGACCGGCTGTTGGCTGAGGCGCCCATGCCAAAGGCCCCGGCCTGGTTTGAGGCCAAAACACTCGCCCGGCTGCGCCGGGAAGAGCAAAACCGCGCGCAATGGCCCGGTTTTGTGGCTGTCTTCCTGACGGCCCGAGGCAGATTCTTCGCAGCCTGCGCCGTGGGTTGCACGGCCCTGCTGATTCTTGGAATCACCCTTGCGTGGCAGGGCGGCTCAAAGCCCGTTAGCGCCGGCACTGTGGCTGACAATAATATGTTTGATGCGTTTGCCGCATTCAAATCCGTGGCCACCGAGGAAGATGCTTGGAACTCCGAGGGGTTTTAAGCACACTATCGTCATGAAGAGGCTGCTTTTGTTTCCCGTCTTGCTTGTGACCCTCCTGGCCTGCGGTGGGACGGGCAACGCGCAAGTCCCCCCCCAGGAACCCCCGCCTTCAAATAATTCCGGGCCCGGCCCCGACGCGGGACATCACGGGCCTTTTGGGAAAAATGAAAAAGGCCCGCGCCCGCCCTTCCCCCATCCCTTTCTGGTCGCCGGAGATCCGCGATTCCAAAAAATGCTCATCATCGCACTGGTGCCACCCGACCAAGTCGATAAAAAACTTGCGGAATGGCCCGATTACAAAAATCTCGACGCGGAAAAAAAGGCGCAGATGGCGCAGAAAATGGGGGAGTTCCGGGAACGGATCCATCACACCGCGCTTGAGGAAGCCGAAAAACTGGGGTTGCAGCTTCCTGACAACAAGAAGGAAGCTTTTGTGCAGGCCTACTGGAACAAACGAATCGTGGCCGAGTCGGCGCTTCGCAAGGAAGCGGAGGAAAAAGACAAAGCCTCCATGCAAAGGATCCGCGACGAATTGAAAAAAGAGTTTCAGTGAAGCTCCCCAACCCTTTGATCTCAAAGGCAGATTAAGTTAGTGCCGTTGGCGCCTAACCTCTTTTGCGCGCTCTCTTGCTCGCCTTTTGTTCCTCAGGGCTGATCCTGAGAAGATTCACTACAACATAGCGGGCTTTGAGCAGGAGGAACAGCCCCAACACAAGATACAGAAGTCCATAGGGCGTCATCGTGGCCAGCACATCCCCGACCAAATGGCGAGAGACCTGACTCGGCTCTTCAAGCGCCATGGCGCGGAATATGCCGGAAATGCCGGAGACAACACCCACGATCCCGGAAAGGATGTTCGACAGGCCGAGAAGTTTTACGAGAACGGTTGCCAACGTGTATGGTTTCATATTGTTTTTGTACGTCAAACAATGATTTGCCCATCGATGATGTCACCGTAATTGCGAATGTTTAAGTCACTGATCTTTCTCTTCTCGATTAGTGAGGTCATGTTTTTTGCCGAACAGTATTGTTTAACGACGTGTTGTATAACTTCCTGCAAAGGCAACTCGATTGTGAACAACCTGCCCTTAGCGCTGCATGAAAACAGTTTGCCCGCTCGCATCATCGAAACAAGAGCAAATTCGGTGAGAACACCCTCCGAAGCGAATGATAAAAACATCCGCTGCGCAAGATGCGCAGCGGTGCGGGCAGGATGCCCGCGCTCCCGTTAAATGCCAAAGCATGATCCGCGCCTTCAGCGCTCGGGTTTTACTTCTGGATCCTGACTTCTGAATTCAAAATTCATCATTTCCTCCCCGCCCTCCGCGATCTTCCTGTAAAAATGCTTTTTTCGCAGAAGCTTGCAGCTTCCAACAGAACAAGGCATAAGGGGTGCGTGTTGAACGACGAACCCAAGCCCTTTTTCGAGCATCTGGAGGATTTTCGAACCATGCTGCTGCGCTGCATCACCGTGCTGCTTGTCACGACCGGTTTATCGCTGCTTTTCGTCCGTCAAATCCTGGAATTTCTCCAGCATCCCCTGGTCATCGCCGCCGCCAAGCAGGGCGGCGACATCAAGCAATTCCTGTTCGCCTTCGGCGTGATGGACTCGCTTTCCATCATCCTGAAAACAGCCCTCATGTCGGGACTGATCTTGGCGCTGCCGTTTTTATTTTATTTCATCGGGCTGTTCATCCTGCCGGCCCTCAACTTGAAGGAACGCCGCCTGCTGCTTCCGGCGTTTGCAGCCGGAGGAATCCTTTTCCTTTCCGGGACCGCCTTTTGTTACTTCCTCATCCTCCCCCAGGCCCTCACCTACATGATCAACCTCGGCAACTGGATCAATGTCCGTTCCAATTGGCCGCTGGATCAATACCTCAGCTTTGTCATGCAATTTCTGGCCTGTGTCGGACTGTCGTTTGAGTTGCCGCTGGTCATCATCATCCTGGCCAAGCTAAACATCGTCAACAAACCGCTCCTGTGCCGCTACCGCAAGCATGCATTTGTCCTCTTCCTGATCTTCGCCATGGTGATCACGCCGTCGCCCGACCCCTTCAGCATGCTGGCCCTGGCGGGGCCGATGTATGTCCTGTACGAAATCAGCATCTTTTTCACCGGGTGGATCGACCGCGACCGTCAGCGGCGCCAGGAAGAGGAATCCCTGAGTTAAAAAATGAATGGGACGGCACAGCGGCCGTCCCTCCAGTTCCAGCGTAACCATCAATGCTCAGTAGCTAAAATTTTGCGTCTTGGCGTCTTTGCGTGAGAAATGTTAGTGATCCATCAGGAATCCCACTCAACGAACTCAACCACGGTCCCGGTTTGCAGCGTCCAGATGTTCTGATACTCCGGATGAGGCGTGATTTTTTCGGGATTGAGCACAATGCCCTCGGCCACGACCCGGCCATTTTGAATTTCAAACGGCAAAAGCTCCCCGTTGATGCGGATACGGTACCGTGTTGGGTCCAAATAATTGATATACTTCTTCACCTTCCCCTTGCGGATGCCGCCAAGCAGCCCCAGCAGGATAAAGAACAGCGGGGTTGCCAAAACCATGAAGGCCAGGCCATAGATCCAGATATCCTGCCACGGCAACGCCCGGTGCAGGGGCCGACTCAACGACTCGTTGATGGAGGCCACCTGCGGCAATTGATTCAGCCTGTAACACAAATAGGGCGCCAGACGGGACAGAAACGGTACCGGCAACAGGTTGAAGGCAAAGGCCGCTGCGCCGATCTGCGGGCGTTGAATGTAAAGATAGAAGGTCCCCAGAATCCAAAAGACCCTGACAATAAGCCAGGTGGCTTCCATGTCCCCGCCAAAGGCCGAAACCAGCGCGCTGCCCCGTGGGCTGGGGCTGTCTTCCTCTTCCCGCTGTTGCACGATTTCCCGTTCGGGCGGAAGTGGCGGGAGCTTGTCCCCGGACAGTGCGGCACCGCGGCTCTCGCGGGTGACAACCGTGCGCACTTCCTCCTTCTGGGTGGTTGAACGGGTTGTGCCTGACGACATTGCGTTCTTATTGCAAACGGTGACGCTCACCGTTGCGACGTGCCAGTCCTCATCCTTGATGTCGGCGCCCAAGGCCCTGCAAATGGACCGGTACAGGCCCATGGAATTCCGCATGGTGACAAGCGGGTTGACCAGGCGCAACGAGGGCACCTCAGTTTCGGTCGCTTCCACGGATGATTTTCGGATGGTCTCAACACGTTCCATCACATCAGAGCCCTGGTTGGATCCAATATTGGAAACAACGCTCCCGGCAGCAGTCGCCGCCGGACTTGGATTTGTTTTTTCGGCCGCAACTTGAGGTTGATCCACCCATTCCTCCATCGGAGGCACCCAGATCATGTATTGCGAAAAATTGATGAAAATCAGGGCAATGAGCAGTTTCGGGCTTCGCTCCAAGACCGTAAAAGTAAATATGCAAATTAAAACCAGATCAAACAGAAGGTTTGCTTCCATGTATGATCCGATTTTCATCCGTTTGGGCCCTGCAATCCTGTTCCCTAAAATCGTTTAGATAACTGGCTTTATAATGCAGAAAAAAGGGCGCGCGACCACTCCCATTTTGAGGCTTACACCTATTAATTCATCCGGCATTAATGACGCTTTGTCTGTTGCCTGGATGCCACGTCGCCCGGCGTTGCCGCGCTCCTAGCAGTGACGCGCGCATTGCTTGATTTCTTCCTTTCATACCCGTGGTTGCCATTAGCCATCAAAACCCCTAGGATAAATTTTCTCATGCCCTCGTTTTACATCAAAACCTATGGCTGCCAGATGAATGAGCGGGACTCCGAACAGGTGGCCCGCCAGCTTCGCGAGCGCGGCTATGCCAAGGCAGCCAGCGAGGGTGAGGCCGATGTGATCCTGCTCAACACCTGTTCCGTGCGCGATATGGCGGAACAAAAGGCCCTCGATAAAATGAAAAACCTGCAGGGCTGCAAAAAACGCAAACCTTCCCTGGTGCTCGGCTTTATGGGTTGCATGGCCCAAAGCCGGGGGCAGGAACTGGCAGGGATGCTGCCCGGGCTGGACTTGGTGGTCGGCACGCAAAAATACCATAAAGTGGCCGATTATGTGGAGCAATTGCTCTCCCGCAGAAATCCCGACATGGACAACCTGCGCCAGGCAATTGTCGATACCGCGGAGGAACCCGGATCGCAAAACACCGTGCGAGACCACGAGTTGCGACAGCGTCAGGTTACGGCTTTTGTTTCCATCATGCAGGGCTGCGACATGCACTGCTCCTTCTGCATCGTGCCTGACACGCGCGGAGGCGAACGCAGCCGGCCCATCCCGGATATAGTCGCCGAAGTCCGGGAACTGGTGTCGAACGGCATCAAGGAAGTAACCCTGCTCGGACAGATTGTGAACCACTATGGCCGGCATGAGTTTCCGGCTGACGCGCCGGGCAGGAGCCCCTTTGTGCAACTGCTTTATGCGCTGGAGGAAATCGACGGCTTGGAACGCGTCCGCTTTACCTCGCCGCATCCCATCGGTTTCAAGGCAGACCTGGTCCGGGCGCTCGGAGAACTGGAAAAGCTCTGCGAGCATGTCCACCTGCCCGTCCAATCCGGCAGCAACCGGATCCTGAAAGCCATGCGCCGCGCCTATACAGCAGAACGCTATCTCCAACTTGTGAATGAAATCCGGGCCGTCTGCCCTGAAATGGCCCTGACCACGGACATCATTGTCGGATTTCCGGGGGAGACCGAGGAGGATTATCTCGAGACCCGCAAACTGGTGGAAACGGTGCAGTTCGACAACGCCTTCATCTTCCGTTATTCCGAGCGGCGCAACACTCCGGCGGCCTTACTGCCGGGACAGGTGCCCGAGGAAATCCGCGAGACCAGAAATCAAGACCTGCTGGGGGTGCTGGATACCATCGCTGCGCGCAAAGCCCCGTCAATCCTGGGGCAAACGGTGGAAATCCTGGTTGAAGGTCCGAGTAAAAATAATGCGGCCCGCCTCTTCGGCCGCACCCGCGGCAACAAGATTGTGATTTTTGAGGGCGACGAGCGCCATCGCGGCCAGCTCCTGCCGGTGAAGATCATCGACTCGACCGGATTTACATTTTACGGCGACCCGGTGATCTACTAGTGGTCTGTTTTCCGCGCAACCCTCCGGGCCGCTGTTCTTTGCACCGCTGGCTGTGTTGCTCGCTTGTCCCGTATCGTCCAGATAGGGGCCTGCGCTCGCGTCTTGCCAGCAGCGCAAATCCCAAGCGGCCAACCCGTCATTTCACGGAAAACAGGCCACTAGGCCTTCCGCCACTGCCGGAGGGCGGGCAGCATATTGACCCTCGACGTGATTTTTCTCAAAAATCTGCGCGGGCTCAATCTCAGAATGTTGATCAGGCTTTTTGAGTCGAACGGTTTTTGCAAAAGATACAGCGGAATGCCGTCGAACTCCTTGAGAAATTCGGAAAAGTGCTCGGGAGGAAACCCGCTCATGAGCACAATTTTCAGGAACGGCTGCTTGGAATTTTCGCGCATGATCTCATACGCCTTTCGCACAAAAGCCAGTCCATCCATGCTCGGCATGGTGTAATCGACCATGATGATTCCCGGCAATTCCCCCTGCTTTAAAAGCTCCAGGACGGCTTCCGGATTATAGAAGGATTTGGATTCGTAGCTGTTAAGCTTCATGAGGGATTCGATTGAAGACATGACATTTTCATCATCTTCAATGATATAGGTCAGGCGGGGCACATTTCCAACCGCCGGCAGCGGAATGCCGTCGGATTTTTCCGGCTGGATCAGGTCCATTTCATGCTCCGATTCAGGCTGATAGAGCGGCCAGGTAAATGTAAATTCCGTTCCGATATTTTTTTGCGACTTTATCTCCACGCGTCCGCCGTGTTGTTTCATGATGCCCTGCACCATGGGCAGGCCGAGGCCCGTGCCGGCACCGACGTCCTTTGTGGTAAAAAACGGCTCGAAAATACGCGGCATATCCCTCGGATCAATTCCCGCTCCTTCGTCCATTACCGCCACCGTCACGGTAGTGCCATGCACAGCGGAAAAGACCCGGATTTTCCCGCCGTTCGGCATCGCATCGCGCGAATTGTTCAGGACATTGAGAAAGCAGTGGCTCAGGGCGGAATAACAGCCATTGATCAACAACCTGCGTTCCTGCCGGGCCTCTTTGGGGCGTTCCAGCAATTCGTCCAATTCAACGACGTAACGGGAGCCATATGAGCGGCGGGCAAGCGCGACCACATCCTGCACAAGGTCGATCAAATCGATGACCTCCATGACGAGGCTTTGCTTGCGCGCATATCCCAGCAGGCTGCGTGTCAGCGAGGCCCCGTTCGCGCAGGCTTTCATGATCCGTTCCATGGCATCGGTCAATTCCCCGTCCTTTTTCCGGGTCATGAGAAAAAATTCGGCATGGCCCTGGATCGCCATGATCAAATTATTGAAGTCGTGAGCCACCCCGCTGGCCAGCGCGCCTATGCTCTCCAGCTTGCGCGCGTTCATCACCTCTTCCTGAAGCCCGAGCCAGGGTGAGACATCGCTGAAGGACAGAAAGAACCAGTAATACCACTCGTTTTGTTCCTGGTGCCTGTGAATCTGCACCTTCACGGCCAGGGAACTGTTCTCCGGCTGCCCTGTTTCAAAGATGGGCAGCGCGATGTTTTCGTCCCGGGAGAGCCCCTCGAAGGCCTGCGTCAGGTAAATGACAAGATTGTTAGGCAACTCCTCCCAGCGGACCGGCGCGTCGCCCAGGTTCGTTCTCGGGATGCCCAGGAGGTGCTGCGCCTGGTTGTTCGCCGACACCAGCAAATACTGCGCGTCCGACCCGACCCGGAACAAAATTTCCGCGGGCCCGCTGGCCTTTTCGCTAAAATCAGGCAGCAGGCGGCTTTCGAGATCCAAAATGGCGGGTGGAACCTTCACATGTGATATACAGCCAATTCCAAGTGATGTCTTAAACTCAACCCTCTTATTTTGGAATGTAAAGTTTCAATAATTGCTATTGTGCCGCTTGTTCGCTTCTTTCACATACCGCCAGGCATTCAAAATGCGCCGTCTGCGGGAAAAGATCCACCGGTTGAAATTGCAGCGGGTTCCATTGCGGGGCGATTTCCTTCAAATCCCGGGCCAGCGTCGAGGGATTACAGGAAAGATAAACCAGCTTCCGGGCCGGCAACCCGGCCAGCAGCTTCCGCATCCCCGGGCTGAGGCCTTCCCGCGGCGGGTCCACCACAATTTCCGCGTCTTTGAGTTCGGGCAAATGCAGGAACTCCGGCAACACTTCCTCGCATTCCGCCTCGCGCACTTCCACATTCTGCGCCGCAATTCCGCGGGCTTCCTGCGCCAGTTTTGCGTCCGATTCCACCAGAATCACCCGCTCCGCTTTTTTGGAAATGCCCGGCGTAAAAAAGCCCGCCCCGCCATAACACTCAATCACCAGCGGCGCGCCTGCCGTGATTTGCAAGGCCACAAGTTCGCGCAGGGGATCGAGCAGGAACCGGTTCGTTTGATAAAAACCTTCCCGGGGGATTTCATCCTCGCGGAGGGAATAATGCTCCCGTCGGCCCGGATGCGAGCGCAGGTATCTGAGCTTGCGGTTCACCTCGACCGAGGCAATCACGCATTCCTCGACTTCCACCAAACTGCGCCCATCGCAACCGCGAAATCCAACCCGTTCGTCCTCCTGATGGACGCTGATGCGGTTCCGGTATCCATAGGGCTGGGGCGATTTTAAAAAATGCAGGATATTCGGATTTTGGATCCCGCCAATCCGGCCCAGCACATCACGCAACTGCTTTTCTTTTATTGCCAGTTGGGTTTCATAATCCAGGTGCTGGTACTGGCAGCCGCCGCAAACCCGGTAATAGCGGCACTTCGGTTCGCAGCGTCCGGCCCCGCTCCGGATCAATTCCGCGATCTCTCCGTGCGCATAGTCCTTTTTTACGCGGGTGATTCGGACCTTCAACTGCTCTTGCGGCGCCGCATAGGGTATGAAAATCACACGGCCCTCGTGACGCGCCACCCCGTCGCCGCCAAAGGCAATATCATGAATCTCAACTTCGACGATGTCGCCCGGTTTCATATTTGGTGGTTGTCGATGGAAATGAAAAAACCCGCCCCTTGCGGAAGCGGGTTGTTCCAAAAAATAATGCCGACTCAATACCAATTGTTATACAGGTCCGCCGGAGGATAGGGCTGCACCTGGCCGGAATCGTACGCCGGGCTTTTTAAGGAATCATCGATTACCATGGCAAAGGGAAAGGTGGCAACTTCAGCTATTCCCACCATCACATCCATGATCATGCGTGTGGTGCCCTGAACAAAACCTTTTGTGGTGCCAACCGTGGGCCCATCGGACATGGTCAGACCATAAGGGGAATCAAAAAGTTCAGCGGGCGCCAATATGATATTGGCCAGGCCTTCGCCCAATTGATCATACACATTGCGCTTCTTCGGCATGCTCAGATCGGCAGAGGCCATGGAAACAAACGCCAATAACAGGACGGCAGTCATCAATTGCTTCATGGGTGAATTTTTACGCGTTTCACGTTAATAATGCAAGCCCAGAAGTACGCCCCGGCCTTTAACGCCCGGGAGGATCGTTCTCGAGGCTTTTCCGGTAATAATCGATCACTGCGTTTGCCACAATCTCGGCATATTCCCGGAAGACGCTCCGATACTTTTTGCCGCCGATATCGCGCTCTCCTTCGTAGTCTCCCGCAATAATCCGCGGGTATGCGTCCCGGTCGTTCATATAGGGGCCCTCGACAAAGACCACCGGCCCCGGGAACAAGCGGTTGGCCAGCAAATTTCGCGACCAGACATAGGGACTGGTTCCGGCGCGCGAGGCGCCTTCGGGGGAATTTTCGTAATTTTCCGGGGCGTAATTCCACACCTGGGTCACCCGGTCCGCAATGGAATCCGCCACCCGCTGCTCAACCCCGCTGGTTCTCTCCAATAATTTGTTAAACAGGACAAACTTCATGTCGTCAAACTCAAGCTCGGACGGCAGATAGGAGCCATGCACAAAAATCACAATCTTATTCACCCGCATAAGCCGGGGCCGCCTCCCCCATGCGGCGGCATTGTAATGGATGCACAGGGTCAGATCCGGCTTCAACTCGCTCACGGTTGTTGCGCGGGCGCGGATCTCCGCCACGCGGTAAAACAAAAGTTCCGAATACCACTTGGCGAGTTTAATCAGGCCGGCGGGGCCGAGACGCTGGGCCTTTTTCGCATCGCGGAGCCACATCATTTGGACTCCCTCGGCCTGCAAATTTTCAGGGCGCAGCGGGGTTGCGGGTATTCCCAATTGCCGCGTCCAAACCACCTCGGCGCCCGCTTCCTTGAGCAAAGGCTCCATCAATTGGCATGTCGTATAATTCAATTCCCCTTCTTCGACCACCGGCCCCTGGCCGATCCGGAATTTCCGCTCCTCAATGTCCGACCAATCGCCGCCAATATGGCCGGGGTCGAGGCAAATACGCAGCCCCTGCAAGGGCTTTTCCGGGGTGGCTCCGGCCAACTTCCGGATCAACAGCGGCTTTTCCGGCGGGGGCCAGGGTTGTTTTTCCCGATCTGAGTCGGCCAGATGGAGTTCCCAAAGCTGGTTTTGCTTTTCCTTGTCGGAGTAAACCCGGACGGCCCCGTCATCCAGCGCCAGATATTGATAGATCGATCCGTCCGGAGAATACAAACGGAGCCGCGACTCAAGCTCGGCGCGGGTAATCGTGTTTTGATACCGGTCGAGGAGCCGCCAGTCCGGCTCGGTCGCCAGCATGGTGAGCTTGGCCCATACCGAAGCGCAGCACAAAAGCCAGATGAACGCTGTCAGCGTCGCAAATCCCGGGCGGCCAACCCGCCATTTCAGAGCGCATGGGTCGCCAGTCCCGTGTCTATTTCCCAACTGCTTTTAAATCCAGCTTGAGTTGCATGACCTGCCCCGTCTGGGCGGAAACCCTGGCATAACCGAATTCCACTTCCTTGTCCCCTTTCGCATTTGGGCCAAAGAGATGGGCAATCCAAACTGCGGGCGATAACGGCCCGCTATCATCCTTCTTCAGCCAAAGGTTTACGCTGGAAATTTTCACGTCCTTGAGCGCCGAGCTGTTTTTCAAAATGGACAACAAATCCCGGGAATCGATTTTCAGTTTTGACTGGTCGATGATCTCCTCCTGTTTGTAGGCAAAAACGCGGAATTGATCCATCTGGGTGTAGCCATCGCGGATGCTGGTAATTGCATTGCCCGAAACCGTCACCATGCTCCCATCCTGGGCCGCATAGGGATCATAAAACAAAATCTGCCATTCCATCGGGAGGACGCCGACGGTCCCCGCTTTCCCGTAAATCTGCAACAGGCTTTTGCGGGCGGTATCATTCACCTGCTTCTTTGCCAAGTCCCGCGCCTCAAAGGCAGTGAGCGCAAAAGACTGAACTCCCAAGAGAAGCGCCAGAAAAACGGAACACAGAGCGGTTTTAATCATGATTGTCCTCTAGCAAAGCCGCGCCCCGCCTGCAACAGGCATTTAACCCGAATCGTTCTGCCCCTTCGGAACTATTCGCATCGGGCGGTTGCCGGGGCAGGCAAAGTCGGGGTTAGACCCCGCCCGGCCGTTCCGGCAACTGTTCAAGTTCAAACCAAAAAGCACCGTCGGATTCAGCTTCAGAACGCACTTGGGTGTGCTGTGAGCGAACAACCTCACCGATGCCCTTCATCCGACGGGCGGCCGCCCGTCGGATTCAGCTTCAGAGCGCACCAGTGCGCCCTGCAATCAAAAGATTACCACAAATGCCAACATACAAGGAGCGGCCTGAGTTCAGTATATGTTAGGGAACCCCCTATTTCTTTTCAGCCAGGACGAGGTTGTAGTTCTTGATGAAATAGGCCACGCCGGAAAAAATCGTGATGGCGAGCGTGAGATACAGCATCGGCTTCAGCAGGCAATCCTGCAGCTTGTGGACCAGGTCCGGATACCAGTTCATTTGCTGAAAACTCAACAAGGCCAGCCCGATCAAAACCGTCACGATCTGCGAGATGGTCTTGTGCTTGCCGATGCGCTCCGCCGCCAGAATGACGCCCTTGGCTGCCGCGAGCGTTCTCAGACCGGTGATCAAAAATTCCCGCGCGATGATGAAAACCACAATCCAGGCGGGCGCCATTTGATGGTCCACGAGGCCGATGTAGGCGGCGCTGATCAGGACTTTGTCCGCCAAGGGATCCAGCAGTTTGCCCAATTCCGTGATGAGATGATAGCGGCGGGCCAGGTAGCCATCCAGCCAATCGGTCAAACTGGCCGCAGCAAAAACGAAAAACGCGGCAAACCCGGACCAACGGGCGTCGATTTCCATTGTCAGGGCAAAAACAAGGCAAAGGAAAAGTCTGCCGACGGTCAGTTTGTTTGGGAGATTCACGGCGTTAAATGGGGCATTCGGTTCGTCAGCAATCGCAAGGGGGTATCATTGCGACGGAACGCGTACGCGTTGAAGACCGGGCTGGTCGTATTTCCCGTAATTCTGGCCGTTGTAGATAATGTTCACAACCGCGGCCTCGCGCATGTTGATCACGAACGCATCGGCAGTCCACGGGGTTTGGTCCGGCTTGGGCATGATATCCCCAGCCGGGAGAATGTCTTCAAAAAGGGTTTCTTCCTTGCCTGCCCGAATTGCGGTCACACGCACCCAGCGCGCTTCCTCCCTGGCATCGGCATCCGCCTGCAACTCGAGCCTGTTCGGATAAACCACAGGCTTGGGAACGGGAGGTTTGTCCGCCACGGGCGCGGGCGGAGTTACAGGCTCGGCTTTGGCGGGTTCGGCGGGGTTGGGAGCAACTGTCTCCGCGCGTGGAGTGATCGGTTCGGCTTTAACTGCCGGAAGCGCCTTTTTCTGGTCTTCCTTGGCCGTGGCGGCGGGCGCCTCGACTTCGTGGACTTGCTGCTTCTTTTCGTGTGTCAGGAGAGGGCTGCTGATGTACTGTCTGTAGGCCCATGTGCCACCGAAGCCCAGGGCTACCAACAAAACAAGCACAATCACGACCAGGCCAATTCCCTGCGGCGTGGCCACGGGCTGGGAGGAACGCTTGGGTATGGCTTCCAAGTCCTCCGGCTGAAGCTCGAGCATATCCAGCGATTCGCGCGCCACGCGGTTGAACTGCTTCAGCATGCCCCAACCGTCCAGTCCCAGTTCGCGCGCATACAGGCGGATAAAGCCGCGCGCATAGGCAACGCTCGGCAGGCGGTCAAATTCGTCCGACTCCATGAGTACCAAGGAGTCTTTCTTCAGCTTGGTCCGTTTGGCTGCTTCCTCAAGAGTCCAACCTTTTGCCTGCCGTCCGGCGGCCAGTTGTTGCCCTATTGTTTTTTCGTTTAAGGTCTTCATACGTGCGTACGTCTCATTCAAGCAAACTCTCGATATCGGTTTGGTCCAAGTCCATCAAAACCTCCCGATCTTTAGCCCCGTCCTTGGGGCCGACAATCCCTTTTTGCTCCATCCAATCCGTCACCCAGGAGGCCCGTGAATATCCAATGCGCAAGCGGCGTTGCAAGAGCGAAGTTGAAGCCCGTTTTTCCTGCCGGACCACTTCCAAGCATTTAAGAATCAATTCCTTGTCCTCGTCCGAGACCTCTTCCTCCTCGGCCCCCGTCCGTTTCAGCTTGGCATGGATCTCATTTTCATAGGCCGGACGGCATTGTTTGCTGATAAAATTCACGACCCGCGTCACTTCTTCCTCCGAAACATAAGCTCCCTGCGCGCGCACCAGCTTGGCCGAACCGGGCGGCAGATA
This sequence comes from Candidatus Methylacidiphilales bacterium, assembly GCA_028713655.1. Classification (NCBI taxonomy): domain Bacteria; kingdom Pseudomonadati; phylum Verrucomicrobiota; class Methylacidiphilae; order Methylacidiphilales; species Methylacidiphilales bacterium. The sequence continues at coordinate 75,486 of JAQTNW010000002.1, forward strand.
GAGCAAATCCCCCTTGCCCAGGAGGTTCTCCGCGCCGTTCTCGTCCAAGATGACGCGGGAATCCAGTGCGCTTGGAACCTGGAACGCAATGCGGCAGGGGACGTTGGTTTTGATCACGCCGGTGATGACCTGGGCGCGAGGGGTCTGGGTGGCGATGATCAAATGAATGCCGGCAGCACGGGCCTTGGCCGAAAGTCGCGCAATCGCCAATTCGACATCCGCGGGCGAGGTCTGCATCAAATCGGCCAACTCATCAATTATCACCACGATATAGGGCAGACGGTCGGGCAGGGGCTCCTCCTCCGAGGGGTCGATGCTCAACAAATCCGGCGCTTCGGGGCCGCTTTCGCCGGATTCCAGTTCCTTGTCCAAATCGAGTTTTTCCTTTTGCCGTTTGTCGTGCGCCTGTTGGTTGTAGGCGGCGATGTTGCGCACGCCGGTCCGCGCCATGATGCGGTAGCGTTTTTCCATTTCATTGATCACCCAGCGCAGGGCCACCAGGACCTTCTTGGGGTCCGTCACCACCGGCACCACGAGATGCGGCAATTGGTTGTACACCTGCAATTCAACCACCTTCGGATCAACCAGGATGATCCGAAGATCGTCCGGGCTGAACCGGTACAGCAGGCTGAGCAAAATACAATTGATGCAGACTGACTTGCCAGACCCGGTCGTGCCCGCGATCAAAAGGTGCGGCATGTCGGCCAGGTCCGCCATCAGAACCGATCCGTACACGTCCTTGCCCAGGGCAATCGGAAGCCTGGCGCGCAAATTGCGCCATTGGCCGGACTCCAGCAGGTCGCGCAGGACAATCATCACCTTCTGCCGGTTGGGAACCTCGATGCCCACGGTGTCCTTGCCGGGGATGGGCGCGAGAATGTTCACGCGCTCCGCCTTCAACGCGCGCGCCAGGTTTTTTTCGAGGCTGGAAATGCGTTCGACCCGCACGCCGGCCGCAGGATAAACCTCGTAACGGGTGATGGTGGCCCCCTTGGTGATGTCGCCCGGAGTGACGTCGATCTCGAATTGCTTCAACGTGTCCACCAGCAACTGGCTGTTGTGCTCCATTTCCTCCTTGCCGCCGGCCACGACCTCGGTGGTGTTGGCCAGAAGCAAGTCCACACCGGGGAGCTGGTAGTTTTCATAGCTCTCAGTTGGAGCTATTTCAAGGGGCTCGCTGCTCTTGGGTTTGGCTTGCGGGTGCGGCGGCGCGGGCTTCTTTTCCGGCGCGGCCGCGGGCTCATGCTCCTCCACGGCGGGCTTGACTGTGGCATCAAAGATCTTGGGCGCAGGCCTCGACGCCGGGCCGGCTTCCCTCATGGATTTGGGCTCCTTTTCCACCATTCCCTTTTTCGCGAGTTCCTTTTCCAGTTGCCGGGCCGCGCGCTGGATTTTCTTTTGCTCGATCTCAAGCCGCTCGATCGGGTCGGCCGCTTCGAGTTTGGCCTGTTGCCGCGCTTCCCACCAAACCCGGACCCATCCGGCCAGCCGCTGGGCTATCTCGACGGGACGCACTTCAAACAGCAGGATAAAGCTCACGAGATAGGTGATGCCCATGGCAATCCCCGATCCGACCGGCCCCATCGCGGCGGCAAAAACGAGGTCGTTGAAAAAATGCCCCATGTAGCCGCCCGCATAGGCCATGCGCCCGAAGTCGGCCAGCGGTCCGAGCAGGGGTTGCCCCAATTGCAGAAGGGCGCAGCCGCTGAGCAGCAACAGCAAAAACCACAGGGCTTTCCAGGGATAATCCACCCGCGCGCTGAACAGCATGCCGATTCCCCCCAGCACCATGACCAGCGGGATGAGGAAGGAGCCCAGTCCGAAGGCCCACGCCAAAGTCCCGGCCACATAAGCCCCCGCCACACCGATGAAATTCACAGGCGGATCGTTGGGCGGCTTGCAAAAAAGCTCCAGGTCGTTCTTGTCGAACGAAATCAGGGCCAGAAGAATCAACAAGCCCAGTCCGATGAGGACGATGGCGATGATCTCCTGGAGCAGCTTTGCTTCCTTGTTATTTTCCTGTTTGGAGGGCGGCATGGATAAGGAAACCATACTGGCAGATTCCGCATGGAACCCGCAACAAAATCTACGGGCGGAAATTTCATGGGCATCCGCCGTTTTCCGGCTAAAGGGTTGGGATGGCGCACTCGAAGATTTTATCCCAAAATTTTTACGGGCAACTGCCTTTCCTGCCGGATTTCAACGCCGTGGCTGATGAGGCCAATTTTCATTCCTTGCCGGACGACTGGGTTTTGCTGGCCACGGATATCATGGATTCGACGGGGCACATCGCGGCCGGTGAATACAAAAACATCAATCTGATCGGGACCTCCTGCATTACCGCGGTCCTGAATGCGTTGGGCCGCGCGGATGTGCCCTTTTTCTTCGGCGGAGACGGCGCGCAAATCGCCTGCCCGGCGGCGGAGTCGGAGCGGTGCCTTCAAGTTTTACGTGGTGTGGCCCGGCGGGCGGGCGAAGCCTTTAATTTCCGGCTGCGGGTGGCCGGGTTTTCCGCGGGGTCCCTGAGGGCGGAGGGTTATGATTTGAAGGTGGCGCGGCTCAGATTAGCTCCTGAACTAAGTCAGGCCCTGTTTTCCGGGAACGGTTTGCCGGAAGTGGACCGCCGGCTGAAACAGCAGGATGCGGCAGGCGCAAAGGATGAGCCGGTTGCCGAACCCGACCTGGCCGGCCTGGAATGCCGCTGGAAACAAATCCCGAGCACGAAGGGGGAAATCATCAGTTTGCTCGTGCAGGTTTTGCCCGGGGCTTCCGACCCGGGAATTGTTTATCGCAGTGTGCTGGACCGGATTGCCGAAATCCTGGGCCGCAAGGAGGAACGGCACCCTCTGCGCCAGGAAGTGATGGAATTGGATTGCAGCGCGGAGGGGCAGCGGGCGGAACGCGCCCTTACGGGTTCTGGACAACCGGCTTTAATACGAGCCTCACTTAAAATTTTGAGCCGGCTTGCGATGCGGATGGGCAATTGGGTCCTGCACCATCGCGTACGGATGCCGGGTGTGGACTGGGGCGGGTATTTTGACGAGGTTGTACAATTCAGCGATTCCGAAAAATTCAACGGCATGCTTTCGATGGTGGCCGCCTGTTCCAGGCCGAACCGGGAAATTCTGGAAAATTACCTGGAGGAAAAATGCCTGGCCGGGGAACTGGTTTATGGACTGCACGTTTCACAAGCCGCGCTGCTTACCTGCATGGTTTTTGACCGCAAACAACGCCATGTGCATTTTGTGGACGGCGCGGATGGCGGCTATGCGATGGCCGCGAAGCAGCTCAAGGGCAAACTTGAAATCCTTGCGCAAGCACGGAACCGATGACTAGGATAAGGCGAAAGACGACTTGAGCACAGAAGCATGAGAAACATCTGAAAGAGCCCCAGCAGGCTTCAATGCGCCCTGCCGGACTCCTGATCCAATCCAAACCGATATGCCCGCAATCGATCAACACCTTTTGGCAGCCTTGATGGACAACATCCCGGATATGATTTATTTCAAGGACACGAAAGGGCATTTTATTTCCGTCAGCCGCGCCATGATGCAATATTTTGGGGTTGCAAGCCAGGAAGAGATCATGGGAAAGACGGACTTCGATTTTTTTCTGCATGAGCACGCCCAACAGGCTTACGACGACGAGCAAAAAGTCATCAGCACTGGCCAGGCGATGGTGGCAAAAATCGAGTTTGAACTTTTGCCGGACGGACGGAAACGCTGGGTCTCCACCACAAAAATTCCCCTGCGCGACGAAATGGGAAACATCACCGGGACCTGCGGGATTTCACGCGATGTCACCGAACAGTACGACCAGGCCGAAAAATTGCGCGAATATGCCCAAGCCCTTGCAGACAAACAAAACCAGATGGAGGAGGAACTCGCCTTTGCCCGTGAAATCCAAATGGCATTGCTGCCCCAGGAATACCCGGTTTTCCCCAAAGGCGTTTCCGCCCAGGAAAGCGCGCTGGCGTTTTCACATCGCTACCTGCCGACCACGCAGGTGGGGGGTGATTTTTTTACGATCCTTCCCATCTCAGACACCCAGGCGGGGGTACTCATTTGCGATGTGATGGGACATGGCGTCCACGCCGCCCTCGTCACCGTCATGCAGCGGATTTTTGTCGAGGAACTTCAACCGTGGTCCAGCAACCCCGGCGTTTTTCTGGGGCAATTGAACCGCCGCCTGCGCGCCATATTCCAGCGGGTGGAAACTCCGCTTTTTGTCACCGCCTTTTATGCCGTGATCGACTCGGCGAACGGCGCGCTGCGATTCGCCAATGCCGGACATCCGCTGCCCTTGCGCATCAACCGGCTAAAAGGCGAAGTCAAACGGCTCGGCGCAGCTCAGAAGGAAACCACCTTCCCACTTGCGATGATGGAGGATGCGGTTTACATGACCCAGCGCGAAACATTCAGCGTCGGCGATTTGCTGTTCCTGTTCACGGACGGCTTGTGTGATATCGAGGACAAAAACGGGGAGCGTTTTGAAGATAAGGCCTTTGTTTCCATCGTAAGGAATTGCGCTCAACTGCGGGGAGAGGCTTTTTTGGACGCCGTGGCGGCGGAGGTCAAGGCAGCCTCCGGACCGGAAGGCTTTGAAGATGATGTCTGCATGCTCGGGATCGAATACCAGTATCAGACCCATCATGCGCTGGAATAAATGAAAGGCATTTTTTTACAAAGAGATCGCGGAGAGCATAAAGAGTTGGATCGCCACAGCCCTCATGAGGGCTGAAAGCCCGTTTTATATCAGCCCAGGCTGGTATGGCTCGCACCTTCGGCGCTTTTTTTGCTCAACCCCAGATTGGCTGCGAGGCAGGAGCAATTTCCTCACTCCGGCCAGGTGACGGAGATCATCTCGCCAAAATCCTCCAACGATTCCATTTCCAGTGAACCAGGCTCGGCAGTTACGAGCAAGCTGCAGCCTCTTCCATATTCCTTGCCAGCAATCCGGAATTTCCCGGCGGAAATGAACAGATAATAAAAACTCGAGCCGTCCGTTGCCAAATCCTCCGTCTGGCCCTTTTGGTCGTAAAAATTCCGAAATACCGAAAAATAGGGGCAGGTGACAATGCGGTTGCCGTGGGGCTGCGCGAACTGTGGTTCAAAGTCGTGGAAGTCGATGCATTCCAACGATTCCCTGACATGCAACTCGCGCGCCTGTCCCGTCTTGGCATCGACCCGGTCCCAGTCATAAACGCGGAAGGTGGTGTCGGAATTCTGCTGGATTTCGAGAATGACGTTTCCGGCGCCGATGGCATGCACGCGGCCGGACGGCAGGAACATGGTCTCGCCGGGGGATGTTTTCAGACGGTGGAAACAATCGGCCACGCTTTTATCCGCCAAGGCGCGCTCAAAGGCGGCACGGTCGATGCCTTTTTTGAGTCCAACGTAGATCTCGGCAGAAGGCGCGGTTTCAAGAAAATACCACATTTCGGTCTTGGGTTCGCCCTTGAATTTCGGAGCCAGGGCGGCCGGGGGATGGACTTGAAGCGAGAGCTTGTCCTGGGCATCCAACAGCTTGATGAGGATGGGGAAATGCTCCTGGTCGGGACTTTGGGTCCCAAACACGGTTTTGCGTTGCGGGCTGCTCCATAGATCGTGAAGCGTCTGGCCGGATTCGGCCATGCGGCATTGGGCTTCCGGCCGGTCGCAAAGCTCCCAGGCTTCGCCGATGGGTTTGCCCGTAGGCAGTTCTCGGCCGAAAAGTTCCTTCAGGTTGGAGCCGCCCCAAATGCGCTCCTGATACACGGGCTGCAATGAAAAAACAGACATGTGGAAATGATTAGCAGCGGGCCTGTCCGAAAACCAATCCTCTTTTTATTTGCCGTCGCCTTCAATCACTTTGGGCATCGCCGATGTCATGTCCAATGACGCTCCCGATTTTCCAAACAATTTCCCGGCGGGAAGCCTCTGGGCGGTGCGGTTCAGGCGGTTCATGTGTTCCTCGGCTATCAACTTGTAAGCAGCCACGGTCATGTTTGCCGCATGGCGCACTTCCAGCCGCACATCCGCAAGCATCAGCTTGTCATGCATGGAAAATGGAACATTCGCATACGGAGTCAGACGTGTTCCGTTGAGAAAGGTCCCGTTGCGGGACCCCGTGTCCCAAAGAAACAAACCCTGTTTCCCGCAGCAAATGTGCGCATGGTAACGGCTGAGTGACTGGCTCTCCACCATGATGTCAGCATCCGGTGCGCGGCCCACCACCACTTCGTTCGCTTCCATGCGATTGTGCGCCGTTTTCCCGTCCGGCGTGATAAGAAGAAGGTCCAACGGCAGAATCGGTACCAACTTTTTTTTGTAAAGCTGGCACGTAATCCGGCTCCAACGCGCCGCACGGCGTTGGAGCGACTTGTCTTCCGTCAGGCTCAGGATCTCCCCTGCCTCGATCCTCAATACCGGATCTTCGCACTCTTCATTGTCATACCACTGAAGTTCGGGCTTCACCCAGCGCAGCACATTGAGCAATGTTTCTTCAATCGGTTCAGGCTCCGGGGAGGCGGACTCGTATTGGATGTCCAACCGGCAAAGCGTGCCTTCCATAAAATACAAATTTGCCCTGGCTTTGGCGCTCTTGTTTTCCACTTCCAGCCGCCCGGTCTTGCCATAGGTCCAGGACATGCGGAGATAATTGATCAAGGCCACATCAAAACCCTGGATTCGCGTCGGACGCGAGGGCTTGACCATAATTAGTGATGGAACTTCGGCGGCTACCCTCGCCGGTTCCGGTGTTAAACCCCCCGAGCTCATGTCTTTGCCATCAGGCATATAACCGACCTGACTTTCAGACACCCTATCCAAATCCGGGGTGCTTGCACAATAATAAAAGCAAGAAACACAACTCCTGAATATTAGAGGCCGTAATTTATGCGTCCCGGGCTGGCGCGAAAATGTGCTCAGTCATTTGGCATATGCATGTTTAAGCATGCCGGATTTTAAAATTGCTTGAAACTTTCCCTTATGAACTATGTTTAATAACTTATGCTCACGCCCCTGCCGGATTCCCAATGGAACCGCGACACCGCGGCGCATCTCCTTAGACGGGCAGGATTCGGCTCCAATCCCGAGCAGTTGGATTCCTGGTCCAAACTCAAACTTGGAGATGCGGTAGATCGCCTGGTGGACTGGCAGCAAGTCCCCGATCCAACCCCGAACCCGGATTGGGCCAAGCCGGACCCAACCCTTGAATCAAAACGCGAAGAATTGCGGATGATGAGCGAGGAGGACCGGAAAAAAGCCGTTCAAATGATCGGTCGCTCCCAGCGCGAACATGTTGAGAAATTGCGGCTCTGGTGGCTGACCCGCATGTTCGAAACCACGCGCCCGCTTCAGGAAAAGATGACGCTTTTCTGGCATGGCCATTTCGCGACCAGCGTGGAAAAGGTCAAGGACGCCTATTTCATGTGGAAACAGAACGATCTTTTCCGGCAACTCGGCAACGGCAATTTTGAGGAATTGCTCGTGGAAGGCGGCCGCGAACCCGCGATGTTGATCTGGCTTGACGGTGGAAGCAGCAACCTCCGGGCACCCAATGAAAACTATGCCCGTGAAGTCATGGAACTTTTCACGCTGGGCGAGGGCCATTACACGGAGGATGACATCAAGAACGCGGCCAAAGCGTTTACGGGGTGGGTCGTTGAACGCGAGAAACAAGCAAGCGAGTTCCGCCCCCAGCGATTCAGCAATGAACCCAAAACCTTCAAAGGACAAACCGGGGATTTCAACGACAAGGACATTGTTCACTTGATTCTCCAGGACCCGAATTGCGCGCCTTACCTTGCGAAAAAGCTCTGGACTTTTTTCGCTTATGAAAATCCCGAACCGGAGCTGGTGGGCGCCCTGGCCGGGCGGTTCCGCGACGCCAAATACGAAATCAAGCCCCTGCTGCGTACGCTGTTTCTTTCAGAGGAATTTTATTCGCAGAAATCGATTCGCAACCAGATCAAGAGCCCGGTGCAGTGGCTTGTCGGCTGCTGCAAGAGCCTGAATTTAGACCGTATTCCATGGCTTGCGCCCAATGCCATACGCTTGTTAGGCCAGGACCTTTTCGCCCCGCCCAGCGTGAAAGGCTGGGATGGCGGGCGCAATTGGATCAGCACGGCCACGCTCCTGCAGCGCTGCAACATCGCGCGTTTCATGATCTATGGCGGCAATCCGGCCAGCATGGGAATCCTGCCTCCCAATCTCGCCAAGGCCGAGGAAAAGGGCAAAATCGAAATCCCGCCCGGCCAGCAACCCGCGCAACCGGGGCAACCTGCGCAGCCCGGACAAAATCAACCCCCGCCCATGGACGAAAAAATGGAGCGTAAACAGGAAATTCTTCAGCGCCTTGCAAGAGTCAACATTCCGCCCATGGTGCAGGTTCAAAGCCTGGTTCCGCCGGACGCCTTGTCCGACAACAAAAAGCTCATTGCCGCCCTTTCCCAACGCCTGTACCAAAGCCCGCTTAATCCCCAACTGGAAAAAGCATGCGAGGACTATCTCGGGGGCGATGCAAAACCGGTTTCCAACGAAAAAATACAGGGCCTGCTCTATCTGATGATGACCCGGCCCGAATTCCAACTGGGCTAACCCAGAGGCCTCACCCCCTATGAAAACACGCCGTGAATTTCTAAAATCTGGTTGCATCGGACTGGCGGCCACCTGGACCCTGCCCGCCTTCCTCAGCAAAACCATTTTCACCCTTGATTTGCAGGCGGCTGACGCGCTCACGCAAAGTCTTTCGGGCGCGGATGGTCCCATTCTTGTCGTGCTCCAAATGGGCGGCGGGAATGACGGGTTGAGTACGGTGGTTCCATTTGCTCAGGATGCCTATTATAAAAGCCGCGCCAAACTGGGCATACCCGCGGACAAAATCCTCAAGTTGACCGCAGCCGCAGAGTTCGGCCTGAACCCCAATCTCACCGGGCTAAAAGAGCTGTACGACTCCGGCAGCCTGGCATTGCTCAATGGCGTGGGTTATCCCAATCCCAACCGCTCGCATTTCCGTTCGATGGAAATCTGGCAAACCGCTTCCGATTCCGACAAAAGCGAGTCCTACGGCTGGCTGGGCCGTTACTTCGACAATGCCTGTTCCGGCGCCGATCCCACTGTAGGCATCAATCTGGGCTCCATGCCACCCCAGGCCTTTCTTGGCCCCAAACCACTGGGCATCGCCATGGCCAGTCCCGACCGTTACCGTTTGATGGAATCGGGCGGCAGTGACAAACAGGTCGTCCAGGAATTTTATGAAGCCTTGAACAAGCCCCAGACCGGCGACTTCGACAGCAACGTCAGCGGAGGCTCGGTGCAGAATGTCGGCATGACCGCCAATCACGACACCGCCATCAGCAACCTCGATTATCTCCAAAGAACTGCTATGGATGCCGAGTTCAGCTCCCGCGAAATCCAGACGATTGCGAAAAAAACGTATTCCGGTGTAACCTATCCCCCCGGACAGTTGTCGAATGATTTGAGGCTCGTGGCTCGTCTCATTGGCGGCGGCTTAAAAACCCGCATTTATTACGTCAACCAGGGAGGCTACGACACCCATGCCAACCAGCAGGCAACGCACAGCCGCCTCATGACCGACCTTTCCGGAGCCCTGTCGGCCTTTGCTTCCGATCTCAAGGCTCAGGGCAATTTCGACCGTGTTCTGCTCATGACCTTCAGCGAGTTTGGACGCCGCGTGCAGGAAAACGCCTCAGGCGGCACCGACCACGGCGTGGCTGGCCCCATGTTTGTCCTGGGCGGAAAAGTCAAGGCCGGCGCCTACGGCCAATACCCGAGCCTTACGGACCTCGACCATGGCGACATCCGGCACAACCTGGATTTCCGTTCCGTCTATGCCACGGTATTGGACCGCTGGCTGAAAGCGGATTCCGCGGCGATCCTCAAACGCAAGTTTGACAGCCTGGATTTTGTTTAAAGGGGGAAATTAACCACGAAGACACCAAGCCACGAAGGAAGACAAAAACCATTTTAAACCGGTTAAAAACAAATAGATAATCTGCATCCAATCCCCTCTATCAAGAGGGGCAGAAAGCGGAGCGCTTCAATATGAAACCCTACCTGTTGCTCGGCATGTTCTTGGCCGTCACGGTTCATGCGTCAGATTTGGCGCCCGGCGCACCCGATCTTTATTATCGGGATCGGGCCAATGTATTCCCAAGGGCGGAAAGTCAGCCACAACCTCGTTGAGGTTGTATTCATTTCCGAACGGCATACCCAAGGTAGCCCGGCTGCGCGGGACAACCTTGCGCTGGAGGCCGCAATCCCGTTGGGATTGTTCACGCCATGTTTTTCGAACAAGTTCCCCCTTAATCCCTTCGGCCCTCAAGGTAATTACATAAGATTTTGATAATTCCCGTTGCATTCTTGATCCGTCTGCCCTAATCCATAAAATCGATGGATAGCGACCTGCAACAGATGGTGGACTCCGAGCAACTCCCGGCTGACTTGGTTCCTAAACTCGAAAAACTCACTCCGGGCACCTGTTGCCAGCACCGAAGTTGGGGCACCGGTAAAATCCGCGAATGGGACAAGGTACTCAACCGGATCGTCATTGATTTTCAGACCAAGGCCGGCCATCAGATGGAATTTAAATACGCCGCAGATTCCCTCATCCCCTTGCCGGACGACCATATTGAAGCCGTCAAATTGAATGATCCCGCAGGCGCACGCGAACTGGCGGCAAAAGATCCCCTGGCTCTCATGAAAATCGTGGTGCGCAGCCTGCAGAATTTTGCGACAGCGCCCCGGATCGAAGAAACCCTCTGCCCCTCCGTCATCCCCGTGGCCGATTGGAAAAAATGGTGGGAAGGCGCCAAGCGCGTGATGAAAAAAAATCCGCACTTCAGCGTCCCGGGCAAACGTTCCGAGCCCATCCTGCTGCATGATGCGCCGCCGGATCACAAACAGGACGCCCTGGCCAGCATTGCCCAGGCCATAGGACCCAAAGCCAAATTGTTAGCCTTGGAGGAATTGCTCAAACACTCGCGGGATCTGGATGCGCCCACCGTGGAACAAATCGTGGCCGACATCGATGCGACGATTGCCAAGACTCCCTCCTCCCAGCAGGTGGCCGCCGTCGAACTGGCCCTGGCCCGCGACGAACTCATCGAGGAAACCACCCTGAAAGGAAAGTTTGACGCCGCTTCCGTCAGCAAATTCATCCCCCGCGACCCCCGCCCGTTTGTCAATCTTGCGGAATCCCTCAGCGCCTCGAAACAATCCCGCTATGTGCTCCGCGTCTCGGTCATTTTGGGCGAACGCTGGCACAAATTTGCGACCGACATCCTTCCCTATGCCAACGGACGCATCGCGGAAGTCGTCATTGAATCCTACAAGAAAAACGGGCGCCTGGAGGAGGTGCTCGGCGCGGTCGAACGCCTCGTGCGCGAACGCAAACTGCATTACGACTTCCTGATCTGGATTTGCAAAAACCGCCGGAAAGAATTCCAACCGCTCATCAACGTCCAGTTGTTTTACGCGATTCTTTCCGTTCTTGAACTTGACACGCTTGAGGGCAGCCGGAAGTCCGGACGTCTCCAGGACCTCTTGATCAGCAACAAGGATTTGATCCGCGACCTGCTCGAAGGCGCGCGCGAAGACGAGGTGCGGGATGTGACTCGCGCCATCATGCTCAGCCCGATTTTTGACGAGCTCGACAAGCGCTCCGTCCTGGCCACGCTCGTCAAACTGTACCCGTTCATCCAGGTCATGATCATCGGCGGGGAAAACAAGTCCGAAAACATTTCGTTTGTTGTTTCCTGGGACAGCCTCGCCAAACGCAAAACCGAGCTCGAGGAAATCATCACGAAAAAAATCCCGGAAAACAGCCGGGACATCGCGGTCGCCCGCTCCTACGGCGATTTGCGGGAGAACAGCGAATTCAAGGCGGCCAAGGAAATGCAAAGCGTGCTCATGCGCAGGCGGGCCGAGTTGGAATCCATGCTGCTGCGCGCCCAGGGCACCGACTTCAAAGGCGCGGACACCTCCGCCGTCAACATCGGCACCATCGTGGATCTGGTGGACCTGAATGCCGGCGAAAAACTTTGCTACACCATTCTCGGCGCCTGGGACAGCGAACCTGAAAAGGGGATCATTTCCTATCTGACGCCTGTCGCGCAGGGGCTCCATAAAAAAGCCGTCGGTGATACGGCCGACGTGACGTTCGACAATGGAGAGACCCGCAAGGTGCGCATTGAAGCGATCCGCGCCTATAATCCCTGAGTATTACCTTAACCCCAACACCAACCCACTAACATAGATTAATTAAGCAGTAAAGATGAGCTCGACTAAAATTGTTGCAATCAAGGCAAGAGAAATACTGGACTCCCGCGGCAACCCCACACTGGAAGCGGAAGTGCATCTGGCAGGCGGCGCCATCGGCAGCGCCATGGTCCCTTCCGGCGCCAGCACCGGCGTCAACGAAGCCGTCGAATTACGCGATGGCGACAAGTCCCGCTACCTCGGCAAAGGCGTGTTGAAAGCCGTTGCGAATGTGGATAAAAAAATCGGCCCCGCTCTCATCGGCCACGACGCCCTTGACCAGATCGGCATCGACAAAGCCATGATCGCGCTCGACGGCACCCCGACCAAAAAGAAATTGGGCGCCAACGCAATTCTCGGAGTTTCCCTGGCCAATGCCAAAGCCGCCGCCGCCGCCCTCGGACAACCGCTCTACAAATACCTCGGCGGGCCCAATGCGAAAGTCCTTCCCGTTCCCATGGCCAACATCATGAACGGCGGCGCGCACTCCGACGCCCCCATCGATTTCCAGGAATTCATGATCGTCCCCAAAGGCGCCCCGAATTTCCGCGAAGCCATCCGCTATGGCGTGGAGGTCTTTCATGCCCTCAAAGGGATTCTGCATGACCGCCACCTCGGCACCGCCGTCGGCGACGAAGGCGGCTTCGCGCCCAAGCTAAGCTCGACCGAGGATGCCCTGGAAGTCATCGCACTCGCGGTGAAAAAAGCGGGATATGTCCTGGGCAAGGACATCTTTATAGCCCTGGACGTGGCCAGCAGCGAATTCTACAACGCCTCGACAAAAAAATATGTCTTCAAAAAATCCGACAAGAGCCAGCGTACCGCCGAGGAACTTGTTGCATTCTACAAAGATCTCCAGAAAAAATACCCGATCATCTCAATCGAAGACGGCACCGCCGAGGAAGATTGGGACGGTTGGAAGAAACTGACCGTCGGTTTGGGCGCCAATACCCAACTTGTGGGCGACGATCTGTTCGTCACCAATGTTTCCTTCCTCAAGAAGGGCATCGATCTGGGCGTGGCCAACTCGATCCTGGTCAAAGTCAACCAGATTGGTTCGCTCACCGAAACCTTTGACGCGATTGAAATGGCCAAGTGCGCGAAATATACCGCAGTCATCAGCCATCGCAGCGGCGAAACCGAGGACACGACCATTTCCGATATTGCCGTGGCGACCAATGCGGGCCAAATTAAAACCGGCTCGTTCTCCCGCTCCGATCGTCTTGCCAAGTATAACCGCTTGATCAAGATCGAGGAAGAGCTGGGTGATAACGCCGTCTATGGCGGTCAGATCTAAGTTTTTCGATCCGCGCAGTGTTAAAACCACTGCGCGAGCCCAACAGGCGCACCTGTGGCAGAAACTGCTGCCTTGGGTTTATTTCCTTCTCATTGTTGGCCTGGGCGTGCTGACTTTTGCCATCTTTGAGCCTGTCATCCGGCGCAGCCAAAACGAACAAGACCGCAAGATCAACCTGCAAAAGCAGATTGAGGAACAGCAACAGCTCAGCATCAAGATTCAGGAGGAATTGTGGGCGTTGAAGGACGATCCCTATTATATCGAACGCATGGCGCGCGATATCTTGAATTACGGGCGTGAGGGCGAGGTCATTTTCAAATTCCCGCCTTATGAACCCAATAGCAGCCACCCGCAGGACCCATCGGCAAAACCCTGAATGTCCCGCTTTTGATTCAGGCCTGCTTATGACGCAAGAAATTTTTCACTTCGTGTTGTCATGAACAAAACTAATCCCTAAATTGCATCATTATGAAAAAGCCCATTCGTGTTGCTGTTACCGGCGCTGCCGGACAGATCGGTTACTCCCTCCTCTTCCGCATTGCCTCAGGCGCCATGTTCGGCCCCGAGCAACCGCTCATCCTCCAATTGATTGAAGCCCCAATTGAAAAGGCCCTCAAGGCCCTCGAAGGCGTCGCCATGGAACTCGAAGATTGCGCGTTCCCGCTGCTCAAAGGCATTGTGCAAACCGGTGATGCGCGCGTTGGCTTCAAGGACGCCAATTGGTGCCTGCTCATCGGTGCCAAACCCCGCGGGCCCGGCATGGAACGCGCCGACCTGCTCAAGGACAACGGAAAAATTTTCATCGAACAAGGAAAAATCATCGACGAAGTCGCGGCTGACGACGCCCGCGTTGCCGTGGTCGGAAACCCTGCCAACACCAACTGCATGATCGCCGCCAGCCAGGCCAAACGCCTGCCTGCCGAACGTTTCACCGCGATGGTTCGCCTCGACCAAAACCGCGCACAGACCCAGCTCGCCAAAAAAGCCGGCGTGGATCTGACCGCCGTGAAAGACATCTTTATCTACGGCAACCACAGTCCGACCATGTTCCCCGCCTTCAACCACGCCACCATCAACGGCAAACCTGTTGTTGAAGTCATCGAAGACAAGGAATGGCTCAAAGGAGCGTTTTGCGAAACCGTCGGCAAGCGCGGCGCGGCGATCATTGCCGCCCGAGGCGCATCTTCGGCCGCATCGGCCGCCAATGCTCTCGTGGACCATGTGCATGATCTCGTCACGCCTGGCGCAATCCATTCTGTGGCTGTCAAATCAAACGGCGCCTATGGATTCGATCCCAATGTCTGGGCCGGCATGCCCGTCCGCACGACAACCCCCGGCAGTTATGAGGCCATCATCAACTACGAATTCTGCTGTGATTTCCCCAAGGGCAAGCTGGCGGCAACCAACAAGGAACTTGTTGAAGAACGTTCCTTTGTCGCCTCCATGATCGGCGCCTGAAAAAGAAAAAGCTCGGAATTTAACGCAAAGACGCCAAGGCGCAAAGGAAAGCCGAATGACCGGGTGGGTATGGAACAATCTGCTCCCATTCCCCTGACAAGGGGGAAGAGAAGGGGGTTTTGTTTGCCGCAAAAAAACGTCCGACAGAGGACCGGATTCGTCCGGTGCGCGAACATTTTTTGCCACAGTATGTGAAGATACTCCAACCGTAAGGTTGGGGAGCTTCACCTGCGGCGCTGGTGGGGAAGTGCGACGGAGAGAGCGGGATTATTGGGGTCCTGGCCTTCCCGGCAACGATAGGTAATGCGGCCTTTGGAAAGGTCGTACGGGCTCATTTCCATCTTCACTTTGTCGCCGATATTGAGGCGGATGAAGTTTTTCCGCATTTTGCCGGAGATATGGGCCAGTACTTCATGGCCATTAACGAGCTCGACACGAAAGGTGGTGCCTTTCATGACTGCTTTGATTTTTCCTTCAACTTCGATGGTTTCGCCTGCCACAATAATTCCGTATTTTTAGTTAGCCTAGCCCTTCATCATAACGAAAGGTGAAGAGTTGGCCAATGAAAAATTTAAGGAGTTGGAAATGCCTAAGCATCCGGCCTTTGTGATTTTTGAGTGCGAGGGCAGGCGGCCAAGGGAATCTTGCTCCTTGACGGGCTGAATCAAGGTCACTAATCCTGCCATTAGCAAAGGGACTGAGTACGGGCAAGGCTGGGCAGTTGCTGGTATTTTATAGGGGGCGAGAAGCGTTGATATCTTACAAAAGGTAATGCGGAGCTGTGTTATGAAAGGGTACATGAATCACAGAGTGGCCGTCGGAGCGGCTTTCGGAGCAATCGTTTTGACGATTGCCGCTGTGGTTTCGTGTCGTAATGACTCCAAGGCAGGCGCAGGGGTGGCTGCATCGCCCGCGCCAGGTTCGGTTTCGTCACAGCCTGCGCCTTTTATGCCGGAGAAAAGTGACACGAATACGCACACTTCCAGCACGGCCCAGGGTACTGTAAATCCCAGCCCTTGTAAAAATACCCCCGGTACTCCGGATCTTAAAACAGCGGGAAAGCAGCAAGTCCCGGCCGTGAGAACCACGGGGAAAAAACAGAGCGATAGGCCGGGCGCATACGTTCAGGACAAGGTTTTGCATAAACAACACGACGGAGTTTCCAACAGCGGGCTGGTGTTGGCAGCGGCCGGACCCGATGATGCCCTGCGGATCGCGAAAGATTGGAACATTCCCGGCAAGAACTATCCGGAGCAATGCCAGCCGTTTGCAGACGAGCTTTTTCGCCGCATGGATGCGGCCGGCGTTGAGGCGTACAAAGTGAAATTCAGTTGGGAGAGTTATAATTTTACCGCACGCACCCGGAACGGAGCCCATGTGATGGTCGTGTTCAAGGATGCCCGGGGGCGGTATTACGGCATGGACAACATGGCCTTGCAGCCAGTGTGGCTCCGCGGCGATTCTGCGGAAGCATGGACGGAATTTTTTGCTGGAATGGATCTGGGGGTCCGGGTTTTGGATTGTGTGGCCAGCCGTGCGGCGCGGAATCATGCAAGGGCTGTTGTGGCTGTTCGGTAAAGTGGGCGAGATGCGGATGGTTTTTTCTTCACATTCTTCGGCGCAGCTTGACTTGTGCTAATAGGCGGATTAAACTGACTACTGCAAGGCAAGCTCGTTTCTGCGGGGGATTCATTCAGGAGTGCTCTTTTATCTTTCCCGGCCCCATTCTCGACAGAATCCGCCGTGTGAATTCCATGTCCCTGAGTTTGTGTGACGAACCGCCCTGCCGGTGGCAAGATTTCATTCAGGAAACAACATTGTGGCAACTTCAGCTATGAAAACGCAAATCAAGATTTTGCATTTGGAAGACAGCCTCATGGATGCGGAATTGATCACCGCAAAACTGCGGGCGGGAGGCCTGAAATTTGAATCCATACGGGTCGAGAACCGTGACAACTTCCTGGCTGCCCTGAAGAAAGGCGGATTCGATTTGATTTTGGCGGATCGTACCACGCCGACATTCGACGGTATTTCCGCCCTTCAAGCGGCCCGGACGTACACGCCCGATGTGCCGTTTATTTTTGTTTCGGGCACCCTCGAAGAAGAAGTGGCGATTGAGTCGTTGAAAAATGGGGCGACAGATTATGTTCTCAAGCACCGGTTGTCCCGCCTCGTGCCGGCCATCAGCCGTGCATTGGACGAAGTCATCATCAGGAAAAAGCAAAAGCAACTCGAACAGCAGTTGATCCAGGCGCAGAAAATGGAGGGATTGGGCACCCTGGCCGGTGGAATCGCGCACGATTTCAACAATATCCTGACCGTCATCCAGTTTCACGCGACACTGTTGGCCCAGAAAGGCCACAGCGAGGCGGAGCTTGCTGAGGTGTCGGCCATTATCAAGACCGCAACCGAGCGCGGCGCCAGCCTTGTCAAACAATTGATGGCTTTTGCAAGAAAATCCGAGGCCGTTCAATCGCAAGTCGATGTGAACACGTTTGTGGAGGACCTGCTCAAAATGCTGCGCCGGACCTTTCCCCGAAACATTGCCTTTGAAAAAAAACTGGCGCACGGCCTTCCCTCGCTTGTGTCAGACCAGGGCCAATTGCATCAGGCGTTGCTGAACCTCTGCGTGAATGCGCGGGACGCCATGCCGAACGGAGGAAAGCTGTCGATCACAACGGGAAAAATTTCAGGAAAGTCGCTTGCGGCTCGTTATCCTCAGGCCAAGCGTGAGGAATATATCTTCATTGAAGTCGAGGACAATGGAAGCGGCATGGATAAGGACACGCAAAAGCGTATTTTCGACCCCTTTTTTACAACCAAGGGAATCGACAAGGGAACGGGCCTTGGCCTGGCGGTTGTGTATGGCATTGTTCAAAGCCATAACGGGTTCATTGAGGTGGACAGCCAGCCCGGCCGCGGCACGCGGTTTGAACTTTATTTTCCATGGGCGGCGAAAACAGCGCAGGTGGCCGATGACACTGAAGCTGGGAAGCCGCCAATGCCCGGTGGCAACGAGACAATCCTGTTGGTTGAGGATGAGCCCTTGCTGCTGGATTTGGTAAAACAATTGCTCCAGGCACGGGGATACAAAGTGATTTCGGCACAGGATGGTGTGGAAGCCGTTGAAACTTTTTCCCGGCACAGTCAGGAAATCGACATGGTCCTGTCCGATATGGGTTTGCCCAGGCAGGACGGCTTGCGGGCGTTTCTCGACATAAAGAAAATAAAACCGGATGTGAAGGCGGCGCTATGCAGCGGATCTTTGGAGCCCCGCATCAAGTCCCAGATGCTGATGGCCGGGGTGAAGGATTTTATTTTAAAACCGTTTGAACCGCACCAGATCCTGAAAAAAGTCCGGGATATTTTGGATGCGGATAAAACCGGAGCTTAAAACAGGAATTCGATTGGCCGCGAACTCCGACATCCGTCGCGAGCGGGAATGCGCAAAAGACGCAAAATTTGAAACGGAATGCTTGAAACCTTTGAGTTCTTTTGCGTTTCTCGCGCCAAAAATCCGCGTTTATCCGTGTGCATCCGTGGTTCTACGCAAGTTTAAAGCTTCCTTTATCTTTGCGTCCTTTCTGTAAAAAATGTGTTTCCCGTCGTGTGAAAAATCTTTTCATATTCCGGATGGCAGAGCTCCGGATCTTTCCCTAATCTCAATTTATGCCCGAACCCGGATTGGCTCAATTGCTGCATCATCCGGCTTTGGCCCGATTTTTCCACGCCTGGGACGCCAAGAAGGAAATTTGCCTGCATTCCCTGCCGGCAAGCGCCCAGGCCTATTTGCTGGCGGCATGGCGGCTTCAACATCCGGAACTCGCCATGGCGGTATTGGCGCCGTCCGTGCGGTTGCAGGAGGAAATTTCAAACGACCTGGAAGCATGGAAATGCGAGGCCCTGGTTTTTCCCGAAACCGGGGGCCTTGGACCCGGTGCCGCGCAAGATCCGGACTTGCAGGCTGAAACCCAGGACGCGTTGCATGCCTTGCTGGACAATTCCAACCGGCTGCTGATCGCCACGGAAAGCGCCTGGGAAAGAAAGCTTCCGCCACCCGGCTTGTTCAAAAAAAGCCTGCTTGCAATCCGGCGGGGCATTGCCTTGCCAATGGAAAATTTCCTCCAGGATTTGATCCGGGCCGGATACCAGCAGGAAGGCATGGCCGGCCAGCGGGGCCAGTTTTCGCGGCGCGGCGGAATCATGGATGTTTTTTCCTGGAACGGACAAATGCCGCTGCGCATTGAATGGTTCGGGGATGAAATCGAATCCATCCGGGAATTCGATCCCGCAGACCAGCAATCCATCCGGCAACTAACATCCGCCTCGGTTTCGCTTGCGGTGCTGGAACAGGACCCGGAAAGTTCGGTTTCTCTTGCCTCTTATTTTCAGCCCGTCCTGATTTATCTGGGCGCCCGCGAGGCGTCCTCGGTGGAAGCGCTGGATTTTATCGAGCATGGCTTTTTGCACGAAAATTCCCAGGACCCGGTCTTGCAGGAAAACCGGCGCAGGCTTTTGTCGAGGCAGTTGGGTGACTGGCTGGATGAGGATTGGGAGGTTTGGATCAGCAGCAACAACGAGGGCGAGGAGCAGCGTTTGCGCGAATGGCTGCGCGAACAAAACCTGCCCGGTTTGGAGGAGGGGAAGGCCCGCTTCCACTTTTGCCAAAGCCCGCTGTTGAGGGGCTTTGCATGGCCTTCAGAACGGCTGGCCTTGCTGACCGATGCCGAGATTTTCGGGCGCTACCAGACCTTGCGTTCCCTGCGGCGGACCGCGCGGGCGCAGGCTGTGCGGTCGCGGCTGGCGGCGGTCGATTTTTCGGATCTGCAGGATGGCGACAACGTGGTGCATGTTGAGCATGGCATTGCGCTGTATGGCGGGATGCAGGAATTGCCTTCGGCGCAGGGCGACGCCATGCAGCAGGTGCTGGTTTTGCAGTTTGCCGAAGGCGCCAAGTTGTACGTGCCGCTCGAGCAAGCCTATCTGGTCTCGAAATATGTCGGTGTCGGGAAAAGGAATCCTGCGCTGGACACCCTGGGAGGCAGCCGCTGGGAGCGGGCGAAACGGCAGGCGGAGCGGGCGGTGTATGACTATGCGGCCGAGCTGTTGAAAATCCAGGCCGAGCGGGAAACACTGGTTGGCACGGCCTTCCCAGCGGACACGCCGTGGCAGAATGAATTTGAAGCGGCCTTTCTTTACGAGGAAACGCCGGACCAGATCCGGTCGATTGCGGAGGTGAAACAGGACATGGAAAGTCGGCGTCCGATGGACCGCTTGATTTGCGGGGATGTGGGTTTTGGCAAAACGGAAGTCGCCATCCGGGCCGCATTCAAGGCGGCGACGGCGGGCAGGCAGGTGGCTTTTCTGGTTCCTACCACAGTGCTGGCGCAGCAACATTACGAAACCCTGGGGGAGCGCCTGGCGGATTACCCGGTGAACATCGGACTCCTGAGCCGCTTCCAATCCCCCGCACAGCAGCGCCGGGTGGTGGAACAACTGGCTTCGGGCGGGGTGGATATTGTGGTGGGGACCCACCGGTTGATTTCGCGCGATGTGAAATTCAAAAACCTCGGGCTTGTCATCATCGATGAAGAACAGCGGTTCGGTGTCAGGCAAAAGGAGCAGTTTAAGCGGAATTTTCGCCTGGTGGATGTGCTGACCCTGTCGGCTACGCCGATTCCACGCACGTTGTATCTTTCTCTCATGGGGGCCCGGGACATGAGCACCATTGAAACGGCGCCCCGAAACCGCCTTCCGGTGGAGACAACGATCTGCGCTTATGATGAGCGGATGATCCGCGCGGCCATAGAACGGGAAGTCCGGCGCGGCGGGCAGGTTTATTATCTGCACAACCGTGTGCAGACGATCGATGTGGTGGCCCGGCGGCTGGCTTTTTTGGTGCCGGATGCGCGGATTGACATCGGGCACGGACAGATGGCGGAGGATGAGCTGGAGGACGTGATGCACCGCTTTGTCAATGCGAAGACGGACGTCCTGGTTTCCACAACGATCATCGAAAGCGGCATTGATATTCCGAATGCCAACACGATCATTATCGACCGGGCGGACCGCTTCGGCCTTGCGGACTTGTACCAATTGCGCGGGAGGGTCGGGCGCGGCCAGAACCGGGCACATGCCATTTTGCTCCTGCCGCGGGACCTGCAGGGAGGCGACGCGGGCAAGCGGGTGGAGGCGATCCGGCAGTATTCACAACTGGGGGCGGGGTTCAAGATAGCGATGCGCGACCTGGAGATCCGGGGCGCCGGAAATTTGTTAGGAACCGCCCAAAGCGGGCATATTGTGGCGGTCGGCTTTGAACTGTACTGCCGGCTTTTGAAAAAGGCGGTGGCTTCGTTGAAGGGCAAGGCCCCGGAATCCCTGCCCGAAACGCGCCTGCATCTGGACTTTCTAAGGGTGGGTGGGAGCGAGGAAACCGCAGACGCCTTTATTCCGCACTCCTACATGCCTGAAGTGCGCTGGCGGATCGCCGCCTACCGGGAACTTTCGGAATTGCAGAGACTGGAAGAATGGGAGAGTCTAAGGGTGCGGTGGAAGGACCGCTTTGGCCGCTGGCCTGAATCCGTGGAGTTGCTCTTGTTTTACAATCGTGCTAGGATTCAGGCTGCACTTGCAAAGATCGCCAGTGTTGAAACAAAGGAAGACAAACTGATGATTTTTCGGAACGGGGACTATGTGATGGTCGGCGGGAAATTTCCAAGATTGTCTAAAACAGAGATCAAGGCGAGATTGCAGGAAATCGAAAAATGGATTTTATCGTTAAAAAACTGATTGGGCTGGCTGCCATCGCAGCTGTCCTGGCGGCCCTTGCCTGCGGGAGCCTTCAGGCCCAGGTGGTGGACGGCGTGGCCGCGGTGGTGAACGACAAAGTCATCACCTTCTCCCAGGTCCGCAAGGAAGTGGATCCGACCGAGGCGCAGTACCGCCAGTTGTACAGCGGCATGGAACTGGTTGAAAAGGTCAAGGAAGCCCGCCTGAGCGCGCTCAAGGCGCTGATTGAGCGAGAATTAATCATCCAGGAATTCACCACGGGCGGTTATTTCATCCCGGACAATGTGATTGAAGATCGGATGAAAAAAATCGTGGAAGACCAGTTTGGGGGCGACCGCGCCACGTTGATCCGTACCCTGCAGGCCCAGGGCGTTTCGATTGCCAACTTCAAGGAGAATCTCCGCAACCAAACCATCGTTCGAGGCATGCAGCAGCGCAATATTGCATCCGCCGTGATCGTTTCGCCTTATCAAATCGAACAATACTATCAGGACAAC
Source organism: Candidatus Methylacidiphilales bacterium (assembly GCA_028713655.1). Classification (NCBI taxonomy): domain Bacteria; kingdom Pseudomonadati; phylum Verrucomicrobiota; class Methylacidiphilae; order Methylacidiphilales; species Methylacidiphilales bacterium. The sequence continues at coordinate 97,787 of JAQTNW010000002.1, forward strand.
GCGCGCCTGTTTGTCCGCCCCGACGAAATCAAGCTCCGGGACATCTTCCTGAAAAAGGGCCTGTTCAAGGACAAGAGGATTGACAAAAGTGGCCAGGAAATCGAGGTGGATCCGCAACGGATGATTATTGATGAAATTCTCGGCAAAATCAGGACCGGTTCCGATTTCGCCAGCCTCGCCCGCGGATATTCCGAAGGCGGCCAGAAAAACGAAGGGGGCGATTTGGGCTGGGTTTCCGAATCCAGCCTCCGGTCAGAGCTGGTCAAGGTGGCGTTCAAACTTCATCCGGGCCAGAACAGTGGCGTGATCGAGACGGATGACGGCTACCACATTTTGCTGGTGGAAGAGGTGAAGAAGGCAACGGTCATGCCGATGTCCGAGGTGCGGGACCGCATTGAAAGCACGCTGCTGCAGCAGGAACGCGAGCGTCTCCAGCAGGAATGGCTCGACAGCCTGCGCTCCAAGGCCTTTATCAAAATGTTTTTCTAGGAAAAAGAAGAATGCAGAACTCGCAAGGCCGGAACCGCGGACTCCGACATTCGTCGCGAGCAGGTGGACACGGATAAATGCGGATGAAAACCAGCACAGGTTCTCGCGCAGGGACGCAAAGGCGCAGAGGAAAGCCGGAAGTTAAAACATACAAATCCGCCAAAGGTCGGATTCGCCGGGCGCGAACTTAAGACTTTAAACTGGCACAAGCAGCCTCCATCCCCCTGATAAGGGGGAAGACAAAGGGGTTTGTGTTGCCTGCAAAAACCTGATGAAACAAAACCAGAAAACCCCGGTCATCGGCATCACCCTGGGAGACCCGGGCGGGGTGGGGCCGGAAGTTGTGGCTGCCGCCTTGCGCCGGTTTCCCGCGTCAAAATCAGGCGTCCAACTGCGGGTGCTGGGCTCGAAAGCGGGCGTTGCTCCCGGTAAGCTGACAAAACGCTCCGCTCAATACGCCATCGACGCGTTGTTGGAGTCGGTGGATTTGTTGAGACGTGGAGAAATCCAGGCGGTGGTGAACGCTCCGGTCAGCAAGGAAAACCTTTCTCGCGTGGGGTTCCGCCATCCGGGGCAGACCGAATTTTACGCGGAGGCCTTCGGACTCGGACCTGAAGAGGTCACGATGTCCATGCAATCGGACAAACTCCGTGTTTTTCTGGTTTCCACACACTGCTCCCTGAAGGAGGCCATCCGCCGACTGGATGCGGACGGGATTTGCCTCCACGCGGGCCATGCGCTGGATGTTTTGAAAAAAATGGGAATCCGCCGCCCGAGAATTGCGGTTTGTGGGCTGAATCCGCATGCGGGCGAGCACGGGCTCTTCGGCGATGAAGAAGAACGGTTCATCGAGCCGGCGGTGTTGCGGTTGCGGAAAAAATTCGGGCCGCTGTTTCACGGCCCGTTTTCGCCCGACACAGTCTTCGGCCATGCCCTTTCTGGAAAATATGACGGGGTGCTCTGCCATTATCACGACCAGGGACTGATCCCGTTCAAGCTGGTCGCCTTCGAAGACGGGGTGAATCTGACGCTCGGCCTGCCGTTCTGGCGCTCCTCCCCGGATCACGGGACGGCGCTGGATATTGCCGGAAAGGGACTGGCATCCTGCAAGAGCTTTTTGGCGGCGTTGCGTCTCACAGCCGCTCTGGCGCGGAAGCCGGCCATATGAGCACGCCTGTTGAAACAGCCATCGGACGAATTCGCGAACAAATGCCCGCCAACGGGTTCTTCAAGGACAAAACGTGGAGAATCTCGCCGGAAGCCTTTTCGTTTGACGGGAAGACCGTTGAGACTTTGGAAAAGTTGGGGCCGCGCCTGCTTGCGTTTTTAAAGGCCGCGAACCTGTTGTATCGAAAAAGTGTGCAAGGGAAGGCGCCCGAATGGATCGCCCGCTGGCTGGACCAGGGAAAGCCGGAAGACTTGATTCAAATTTCACGTTCCGATGCGTTGCGGGATAAATTGCCCGGCATCATCAGGCCCGACTTGATTTTGACGGAGCACGGCTTTGCGCTTTCCGAAGTGGATTCGGTCCCCGGCGGGGTGGGGCTCACCGCATGGTTGAACGAAGTGTATGCCGGGCTCGGTGAAGCTGTCATCGGCGGCGCGAACAGGATGAAGGAAGCCGCAACGCGCCATTTTCCCACAGGCAGTGTGGTGATTTCCGAGGAAGCGCTCGACTACCGTCCCGAGTTCGAGTGGTTGTATGGCGCGGACCGGGTGAAGGCGGCGGAATCCTATCAATTCAATGGCGAGCCGGTTTACCGTTTTTTTGAATGTTTCGACTGGCCGAATCTGGGGGCCTTGCGGGGCAGTTGGAATGAGGGCTGCCGCTTGGACCCGCCCCTCAAACCCTTCCTCGAGGAAAAGTTGTGGCTGGCCCTTTTTTGGCTGAAGCCGCTGCAGGAATACTGGAGGCAGCAGTTGGGCGAACGTTATTACCTGGACCTGCGCGCGTTGATCCCGCAGGGCTGGGTCGTCGAGCCGGGGGTGCTTCCGCCGACGGCGGTGCTGCCGGGGCTGGAGGCGCAAAGCTGGCAGGAAGTGGCCGACTTTTCGCAGAAGGAGCGCGAGCTTATATTGAAGATCTCCGGGTTTTCGCCGCTGGCTTGGGGTTCCCGCGGGGTCACCCTGGGCTCCGATGTCAGCGGGCCCGAATGGCGGGAGGCGGTGGAGGAAGCGTTGCAGGTGTTTGCGAGATCGCCCTATATCATGCAGCGTTTTGCGAAGGGCAGGATGGTGGAGCATCCCTACTGGGACGAGCAGGCCGGGGTTTTGAAAAAGATGCAGGGCCGTGTCAGGGTTTGCCCGTATTATTTTGTGGAAGAGGAACACGCCGAATTGAAGGGGGTGCTGGTTACCCTGTGTCCCTCGGACAAGAAACTGATTCACGGGATGCAGGACGCGGTGATCGTGCCCGGCAAAAGCCAGAATTAACGCAAAGAGCATAAGACGCAAAGGCGCGGATCGTGCTCCGGAATTTAGCGGGAGCGCGGGCATCCTGCCCGCACCGCTGCGCATCCTGCCCGCACCGCTGCGCATCCTGCCCGCACCGCTGCGCATCCTGCCCGCACCGCTGCGCATCCTGCACAGCGGATGCTTTTATCGCTCGTTTCGGTGTGTGTCCCCCCCCAATTTCGGCTTGTATTGATGATGCGGGCGGACAAACTGCCTGGATGCAGCGCCAACGGCAGGTTGTTCACAATCGGGTTGCATTTGTAGGTAAAATGCCGCATGCGGCTGAACAATGCTGTTTGATCATAACAAAATTATGTTTTTAGCCGATGTAATATTTCCAGCCTTTTCGGCACCATATTTTGCAGACTTCTTTTTCCCTATGGCCGCAGGGTTGGCTATCGCCTCAGAAATATTGGTATTCAAATTCAGGTATAAATCATTACTTTCCTGGTTTCGCGCTTGCTGGTTCGCCATCCTCGCCAATATTGTTTCATGGATTTTTGGGCTTATTCTTAGTCTTATTTTGCCAAGCGGGCTAGTTCCCAAAGTTGAGCGGGCAGGCGATCATCCGATTAGCATTATTACCCAAGGACCCAATTTCACTATTTTGATGATATGCGGATTTATCCTGGCTTATTTATTGTCCATTTGCATTGAGTATGCCGTATGGCGACGTCTTCTTAAATCTTCCCCCTTACCATCTCTTTTTACTACCTGCATTATCGCCAACACGGTGAGCTATTGCCTTCTCGTTAGTATTGCCTATGCTTATATTCACTTTAACTGGTGGTAAATAGGAAAGGCCGAACAGGGTGACGGACCGCAACTGACCTAATCGCTGCGCGATTCCTTCTGCCATGCGCCGTGCGCAGCACGTCGCCCGCTGCAAGCAAGGGGCAGTTGGTCATCACGAACGGTCATTGAAATTATCCCGTGACCAGGCTAAGTTCGTGATATGAAGACCACGGGCTACACTTTCTGGCAGGACGGGGCACACTGGCTTGGCTACCTCGACGAATATCCCGATTACTGGACGCAGGGCGAATCAGAAAAGGAATTAAGAGATAATTTAATTGATCTGTTCCAGGATCTTTCCAGTGGAGCGATACCAGCCGCCAGGCGACACGCCGAGTTGGAGGTTGCGTGAAGCAACGCGACCTGCTTAGGAAAATCGAAGATTTAGGCGCAGTATTAATCAGGCATGGAGGAAACCATGACTGGTATCAGCACCCGGAAACAAAAATTTGTCAACCGGTACCGCGCCATCGCGAGATCAATGAAAATCTTGCCCGCCACATCATCAAAAAATTCACAAAGAAATAAAAGGCCGAACAAGGCAATGGATCGCGACTGCCCTAATCGTTGCGCGATTCCTTCTGTCATCCGCCGTGCAGGCAACTTCGCGCGTCAGAAGCGAGGGGCGGCTGTTCAACGTACGGGCGCAATATGAACAAGACCATCGATATCATATTTTATATGCTTCAGTTTGGGACGTTTGTCGCCGCACTCGGAGTTTCACTGTGGATATATTTCAGAACAAAATCGTACGTGCGCCTCATCCTAACTGCTTGGGGAGCAATGTTTATCTGGTCGCTTTTAAACTGCGTTTTCTTTCCACTCATTTTTCATTTAGCTGGCGTTAAAAAAGTCTTCAACTACGCACCGGAGATGACTGGAGTTGCGGCTTGTGGATTGGCGGGGTGGCTTTTTGGCATCGAACTCGCCATCATCATTTTTATCTGCCGCCTCTTATACGCAGGATTTAACCGGCTTTTCCGAAAGGCCAGACCGAAAGCCTAACTGTTTTGAAGCGTTGATCCCAAGCCTCCCTCCAAAGCGGTGTCGTCTCCATCGGGAGATCTTGACCTCCATAGTTTGAACGAAGGAGGTTGTCACCGCGCTCCATACAACTTCATTCAGGGCATTGGTGTGTCTGCAGAGTCCGACTGTGGCGGACGGCCACGGCGCTTTTTATCTGTGTTTTTCCGCAGCCTTACAACCCCTGATAGACCCGGACGTAATCGATGTACATGTCGGCCAGGCCGTTGTAGCGCGACAGGTTCACGGGCCAGCCGCCGCCGGTGGCCAGGTTGATCATGAAAAATAACGGGTACTTCCTGGAAACAGCGAACGTTTTGTGGCGGCCCACTTCAATGTTGTCGCAATAATACACCGTGTCCGACTCCGTGACCAGGCAGCCGTAGATATGGAATGTCTCATACCATGTGGAGGGGATGCCGAACTTGTTCATCCGGATCGGATTCTTAAGCGCTTTGAAGGCGGCGTCTGCAGTGGCCACGGCAGCCTTGCTTTGACCCCATGCGTGCGGGGTGACCATATAGCCGTCGCCGGCATTTGGTTCATGCGGCCCTTCTCCGCCATAGCCTTCAATAATGTCCAACTCATCGCAAGGGACGTCGTGGCCTTGGACATGGTCGGTCATGTAATCGGTCATCAGCCAGAAGGCCGGCCAGGTGCCGATGGCGTTCGGGCCGATCAAGCGGCATTCAAAATAGCAGGGGATCTTGGCCGTGAATCCGCTGGCGTCGTTTTTCATCGAGGAAATCAGGCCTGCGCTATGGGCCGATTCACTGGCACGGATGCGGAGATAACTGTCCACTTGAGTGAAGGGATTGTTGGGCTTCTCAAAACTTGTGAACGGCAGCGTACTGAAATCGGTGCTGCCATTCGGCGGTTTGTGGTCGTAGTAGGTAGCCTTGGGATCGGTGCCGGAGATGGAGAGCGGCTTGTCGAAGTCGTCTGAAAAGGCCAGCATCATGCCTTGGGCCGCGGGGGGCGGGTCCTTCGGGATTCCTTCATTCCAGGATACCCCGCCCTGGTTGTAGAGTTGGAGATAACAATTGTCCTTCAAGGTTCCGTTGTTGCCCTGGATGCGCACGTTGATAGGCCCGTGCGGATATTTGTCGGCCGGGAAAATGATCGAGCCGTTGCCTTGATCGTCCAAGGTGACTTCGCCCACGGTTGAATCGGATCCAAAAGCAGGCCCTTGCTGCCAGCACTTCACGGTGACTGTCTTGAAGCCCGGCGCGGCAATGGAGATCGGGGTGTCGCCCTTGATATCGGAGCAATAAGACGGGGAACTGACACGGATTTTGCCTGCGGCGTGAGTGGTTGTGGGAAGGGCGCAGGCGAGCAATAAGGCCGCGAGAGAGGCAGTGAAAGAGGCGTAGAGATCGGGTTTTTTTCGGATGGTTTGCATATTCATGGTTGGATGGGAGGGGTTGAGGGGTGTGGCTTGGAATCAGATTAGGGTGTTTGAAACGAACAGGTCAACAGTTTAGCCCGGAGTTTCACCCCATTCTTAAAACACCTGCAAAGCTTGGGAATCTAATTATTTAAATAGGTAACTCATTTAACTGAATAAGGGAAATTAAACATTTAAATTTGGAGGCTTTCCTACTTGCAAGTTGGCAAGCTGCTTGCTTACGTACAGCCATTCTATGAAGCAGACGGGTTTCATTATTAGTTTGGCTATGTTGGCGCTTAGGGTGGCTACTTTTCCGCTTTTGGCGGAAGAGGTTAAGGCCGCCGCACCTGATCCCGTTGTCGTGGAGGTGGATAATGTACCGGACAGCAAGAAGCTTCCCCTCCATGCCTGGCTCGATATCGACGGCAAATTTGACGACAATATTTTTATTTCGCACACGAATAAAAAATCCGACTTTATCTGGTCGCTGAGTCCCGGAGTTTCCTATGAGTCATCCGAACCCGACCTGAACAAGCGGAATTATGTGCTGCTGAGCTACAGCCCGACTTTCCAGCTTTTTACAGACCACACAACCGAGGACGCCATTGATCAGGACGCATTGCTGCGTTATCGCTACATGGATGACAAGGTTACCTTTACGCTCAGCCAGACGTACAAGCAGTTAACCGACAGCCTGATCGAGACCGGGGGACGGGTGCGTTGGGACGATTATGGAACTGATGTGGTGTTGAGCTATCTGCTGATGGAAAAAAACCATCTGGAACTGGATCTGAACCAGAAAGTCGTTGATTACCACACCCCGGGATACCTGGATTATAACCAATGGCAGGCAGGGCTTTTCTGGCTGTATGATCTTTCCCCGGTATTGACCCTGGGTTTTGGCCCGAATTTTGGGTGGGTGGATGTGGACCAGGCACCCAACCATAATTTTGAGCAAATTCTGGCGCGCCTGAATTATCAGCCTACGGAAAAGATATCCATTGCCCTCAGGGGCGGCGTTGAATTCCGCCAATATGAAGGCCCGAACGCCAACGAACTGGTATTGCCGGTTGCCAGCATGGACGCGTCGTACCAGCCGTTTGACGGCACAAAGCTGACCCTGGGCGTGTACCGGGAAGTCCATCCTTCCTCGCTTATTGGCAACGAGGTTTATGTGGACACAGGTGTGCGGGCCGCGATCCACCAGCGCTTCTGCCAGAGCCTGGATCTGGGGTTGACCGGCGGCTATGACAATTCGGATTACAGCAGCACGCAGTCCACGGCGTCCGCCAACCGCGCTGACGACTATTATTTTATCCGCCCATCGCTTGATGTTCTGGTGGCGAAATGGTGGAAGATCGGGTGCTATTACGAGTACCGGACAAATGACTCGAATATACCGGCATTCAGTTTTGACAACAATCAGGCCGGCATCCAGACCTCCTTTAACTACTAGAACAGACAAACTCCGGAGAGAATTTATGGTTATGAATTTCAAATCGGCAATTTGCTGTGTTCTGTGTCTGATTTTTACCATGGTTTCCGCACAGGCCGTGACGGTGGATGCGACGGTCATGAAAGTCATCGGCAATGCCTACGCCGTTTTGCCGGGCACCCAGGATAAGGTGCCGCTCAAGGAAGGAATGAAACTGCCTCCGGGCACTGTGGTGACAACGGAAGCGGGGGCTCTGGTAAGCCTGAACCTGCTGCCGGGGGCGGCTTCTGTGATTACCGGCAATTCCGAGATGAAAATCGGGGAGTTGTCTTATGGAAAAACGGAGGCCGACAACCGTGAAATCAAGCTGAACCTGAAAAAGGGCGGGATTTTTTCAAGCCTGAAATCGTCCGGCACCCACACGGATTTCCGTGTCGAGACACCTTTTGGCGTTGCTGCCGCCCGCGGAACCTCATGGGAAGTACTGGTGGATGGGGCCGGTGGATCGGTGCGCACCTACAATCACACGGTGATTTTGACGCTGAGTGACGGCACCACTTTCGAGATCACGAGCGGTCATTTTATCGAAATCAAGGACGGGCACGCAGTGGGTGATCCCAAGCCGCTGACGCAGGAGCAAATCGATGCCATCAAAAAACTTTTGGCTGATGCCGGCTTTACTGTGACGACCACCAACACCGGCACCGGCGGTTTGGGGGGCAACAATAATGTTAACTTTAATCCTGCGAATTTGGACGGCCAGGTACAATCGCCCGAAACCGGCGGGGATCTCAAGCCGTTGATTCGTTGAGCGGAAAAATTCAATTGCCTGGCAGCGGCAGATCGGGCAATTTCAAGCCGCATCAACCTGGGGTGCGATGCCATGTTGATCGTTTTTAAATCCAAACACAGCCTGCTGGCGTGCGCCGTCCTGCTTTTCGGGGGATGGATTTCCGCGGCCACCGCCCAAACCGCGCCTCCGCCCCTCGCCAAGCCAGCCGCCGCGAGTTTGCCGGAAAATTACACCCTGCAAAAAAATGATCTGATCCGGATCACAGTCTATCAGGAGGATGATATGATGACCGAAACCCGGATTTCAAAGTCCGGCTCCATTACCTTCCCCCTTCTTGGCTCCGTGGTGCTGGAAAATCTAACCATTCCCCAGGCGGTGGAAAAAATCCGCGCGGCCCTGGACAAGGATTACATCATAGACCCAAAGGTGACCCTGACAGTCTTGGAATATGCCAAGCGCCGTGTTACGGTATTGGGCGAAGTGAACCATCCCGGAACTTATGAAATGCCCGATGAAGGGGAGCTGGATTTGCTGGGTGCGATAGCAATGGCCGGAGGCTACACAAAAATTGCCAACCCCGGCGTGGTGACGTTGCGCCGGGTCGTTGACGGCAAAGACACGATCCTGAAGATCAACGCCAAACGATTGGCCTCCGACAAGGAAACCAAGCCGTTCTTTGTCCAACCCAACGACACCATCACGGTTGCAGAAAGCCTGTTTTAATCCCATGAGTCCCGAACATTCTCATTTCGGTCATGATTCGGACACGGATTTTCTCAGCATGCAGGCCCTTTCCGGGCATTTGATGCGGGTGGTACTCGAACGGTTTTGGGCGATCATTTTGATCCTCGTTCTGGTGGTTGCCGGAACCTTTGCCTACCTGCATTATGCCAAGCGGCTTTACCGCGCCACCGCTGTCATCGAAGTCGAACAAAAAGAGGAGCAAATTGTCGAAGTTGATGCGCAAAAAGCGCAGGACTTAAGCCACCCGGAAATCATCAAAACCATCGAACAAAATCTTTCGAGTACGGCCTTTTTGAAGCGCGTCCTGGGCCGTGATGAAATTAAAAACGATCCGCAGCTTTTCTCGGGTTGGGACCTGAAGGACCCGAATATGGAGCCGCTTTTACTGGCCCAGGTTCTGTACAAAAATTCAAACATTGAAGTGACCCGCGGTACGCGCCTGATTGAAATTTCCGTCTATCACGGCTCTCCTGAAACGGCCAAAAAAATCGCAAACGGCATTGCAAATCAATATCTGGAGGAACGAAGCCGCAGCAAAACGGGCACATCCACTTCCGCCTTTGAGTTTTTGATTGCCAAAACAGACGAATTAAAACGCAAGCTCCAGTCCGGACAGGATTCTTTGCAGGTCTATACGGACGCGGTGAAATACAAGGAAACGATTCTTGCGGAACGGAGCAATTACAAGACACTCAGCCAGCGCTATCGCAGCAAGCATCCTAAGATGCTCCAATCCCAAAGCCTGCTGGCGCAGATGGCGCGGGACTTTGATGCTGAAATCTCCAAAATCAAACAGGCAGCGCCCCCGGAAGCTGCATTCTGGCAGGAGCAGGAGGACAAATGGGCCGCCTCCGGAAGCGAGGACAAGCTGGGCTTCCAGCTCAAGGCCGTGGAAGCGCGTTATAATTTTTTAAGCACCGAATTACAAACGGACAAGGACATGCTGGATTCCCTTCTCAAACAAATGAAGGAATCCGATTTGTCCAAGCAACTGAACCCCATTGAGGTCAAATTGGAGGAACCGGCCCTTTTGCCGCTTTATCCCGCCATTCCCAATCTGCTGCTTGTCTGGGCGATTGCGGCGGCAGGCGGCCTGATGCTGTCCCTGGGTCTGGCTTTTGCGCTGGACGGCATTGATAACACGTTGAAAACCGTGGATGAAGCGGAGCGGTGCACCGGATGCCCGATTTTGGGGGCGATCCCGCGTTCCAAGCAGAGCCTTCTCAAGGGCGAGGTCATGCTGGAAAAATACCCCGGCAGCAATGTCTCGGAAGCTGTCCGCTCGCTGAGGGTCTCGCTGGGTTTATTGGGGCATCAGGACGATCGAAAGATCATTTTGTTTACCAGCGCAGTGCCGCAGGAGGGGAAGAGCTTCAGTTCCGCCAATGTATCGGTTTCATTTGCGCAACAAGGGCTGAAAACCCTGTTGATTGACGTGGATCTGAGGAGGCCGATGCTTCATCAAATCCTGGCGATTCCGACTGAACAGCCGGGCGTGGTGAATTATCTTACCGGGCAAAACACTCTGGATGGGGTCATCTGGCATTCTCCGACCGCGAACCTGGATGTCATTTGGGCGGGCGGCCGCGCGCCGAACCCGGCGGAATTGCTGGCTTCCGGGGCCATCGGCAACCTGATCCGCGAGGCCGCGGAGCGCTACGACAGGATTATTCTTGATTCGGCACCTGTCAATTCGGTAAGTGATACTCTGTCGCTGGTCAAATATGTGCAGACACTTTGCGTCGTGATCCGCGCGGGGCGGACTCCAAGGCGGGCGGTATTGCGGGCATTGCGCGTATTAAAACAGGCGGAAGCTCCCATTACCGGGATCATATTGAATTATCTGCCGCAACGGGGCCGCATGGGAATGGATCCGTATCATTATTATTATTCAAGCGAGGACAGCTACGGAAAGGTGTACGGCAGCCATTAGCCCAGAGGATTCCCAAAAAAACAACGGCATAAACCTGCAAAGACACGATTTGCAACGGAAAATCCACGGTTGCATGCAATAGAATTCCGGCCAGGGAAAACAGGCAGCCTTGAATCATCTGGCGTTGTTTAAAATCCACAGCGGCATTTTTCAGTTGGCGGAATCCGCGGGACAGCGCTCCGGCAAATAGTCCCAGCCACAAAAGACCCGCGGGCAATCCCCATTCCACCAATGTCTGCAAATAGTCCTGATGGGCGTGACGCCAGACCCCGGCGGTCAAAGCGCCTGAGTCCCAGGTGAAAGCTGGAAAGGCGGTTTGAAAGCACCCGGGTCCAAAACCGGTCCAGGGATGTTCAAGAAACATCGTCCAGCAAACTTTGTAAACTGCGATGCGTTTGGGATCGATTAGGAAGGGACTCCCCGGCCCGCCAATCCAGTGTTGGAACAGCAGTCCGGAATTTGGCGGCAAGAGGGCAATAAAAAGAAGCGCAAAGACCAATGCCCCGGCAAGCAGTCCCGCCCATGCGCGCGGAAAGCATTTTCCGCATGCCGGAAGCAGGGTTTTACTCTGCACAAGAATCCAGACGGCAAACAAGAAAAGGCCGATTCCGGCCGCGGCGCGGGAGAAGTTGACGCATAGGCCCAGAAGGCATGCCAGCATTCCAAAGGCGGAAAGCAGCGGGATTATTCGCAGGCGGGCGTTTTCATGCAATCCAAGAATGAAAAAATAGCCCAATACGGGCCATGCCAGGTTTAAAAAGGCCCCCGCATTTCCATGGTAACGATAGGTTGCAAAGAAGTTGTAGGACATGTCCTCGTGAATCCAGAAAATGGAAGGCGCATGCAGGGCCCGTTGCAGCAGTCCAAAAACCGCCACACTTCCGCCTGCCAGGGCGCATGACGCAAAGAAGCGCGTTCTCCATATGTCATGCCTGAAGGCATCGGCCAGCATGAGTAAAATCAGAAACAGAGCGGTGCAGCGTTCCATCCACGCCACCGAACGAAAGTAGTCCCACGCACCGGGCAGCCACGGGATGGTGTGGCTCAACGGAACCAGTACGGCATGGGAACGATCAAAGACATACGGGGCATTCAGCGCCGACAGCCAGCCGTAGGCCAATAATGGAACACAAAGCAGCCATAACCCGCATGGAATTTCTGGGAAGCGGCGTTTGAACACATGGGAAAAAATCCACAACAGGGTGGCAACATAGCTCCAATAGATATATATTTGGATTTCCATGGGGCCCGTTGTTCCAAGGGCCCATGGCAAAAGAAGCGGAAGAGGCAGCAGCAGCCAATAGGGCAGGCTATCAAGAACCTTATGCATACTTTGTTGTAGGATGGCGGTTTGAGGATATTGTGAAAATACTTTCTGCCGCATGCGCGCTTGAGCAGATGGAAATAGGATGGGAATGAACAGGACAAATCGCAATGAATTTGCGCGGGACGCCTACCTCGGCATTGTTGTGCTGGCGGACGCCCTGGTGTTTTTTGTTTCCCTGATGGCCGCATTTTGGTGCCGCTTCAGGCTGCCACTGGATACGGTCCTTTATACAGCCCCGTTGACCCTTGGAGAATTTTCGGGCCACTTTATCCTCGGCACCGTGGTGTTTCATGGAATCGCCGTCTGGCTCGGGATTTATAAAAAACCCAACTTGCTCAGATTTCAGCGTCCGTTTTTGCATTACCTGCAGATTTGCGCGCTTTGGGCCGGACTGTACCTGTTGTTGACCTTGCTGATCCGCTTTGAACCGGAGGTTTCCCGTCTCTATGTAATTTTCGCATTTCTTATTTCCTTTCCCGCACTTTGCGTGGAAAGGCGCCTGCTGGAGGTGTTGTTCGGGCGCGAATTTATCGCCCGCAAACTGCGCCAGAGAATTATTATTGTCGGTTGGACGGATGAAAGCGGAAAGCTGGCGGAATCCATTTCCGGAAGCGCGAATCATCCCTATGAAATCATGGGTTGTGTACCGCTGCCAAAGATTGGATTGAGGCAGAAACCTCCGTCCGGGATTCAAGTCCTGGGGACTTACGAATCGATCCCCGATATCCTGAAAGCCACGGCCCCGGATATTGTTGTATTGGCGGATGTTGACCTGGCGACGGCGGATGTGGCTGCCCTGGCCGAAAATTGTTACAGGGAACTTGTCCAGTTCAAGGTGGTGCCTTCATTTTTTCAGATTTTGATTTCAAATCTGAAACTGGAAACCATCGGAGCCATGCCGGTTCTCGGGGTGGAGGATCCGCCAATACTTTATTTGCATAACCGGGTGATGAAGCGGGCGGTTGATATTGTCGGCGCCATTGCCGGACTGTTGATCGGGCTTCCAGTCGTGGCGGCTTTTGCCCTGCTGATCCAATTGGAATCGCCGGGGCCTGTCTTTTATGGGCAGAAGCGCATCGGGCGCATGGGCCGGATTTTCCAGATCTGGAAATTGCGCAGCATGCGGCCGGATGCGGAGAAAGCCGGTGCAGGTTGGACCGTGAAACAGGATCCTCGTGTTTTAAAAATCGGGATGTTCATGCGGCGTTGGAATATTGATGAAATTCCGCAATTCTGGAATGTGTTGATGGGGCAGATGAGCCTGGTGGGGCCCCGGCCCGAACGGCCGGAATTCATTGAAAAATTCAAGGAGGAAATCCGCTACTACAACCTGCGGCACGGCATCATGCCGGGCATGACCGGCTGGGCCCAGATTCATGGCTGGCGCGGTGACACGGACATCGATCAGCGCATTCGTTTCGATCTTCACTACGCGGAAAATTGGTCGCCGTGGCTGGATTTTTACATCATATTTTTTACACTTTTCAGTTATCGTAATGCGCATTGATAGGCATTCACCAGCCTTTGAAATGCTGTTTCAAAGCCGAACTGTGCGAGGACGTGTTCCCTGTGGCTGCAGGGGCGCAGGCGAGCCCTGTCTTCAAACCACGCTTCAATGGCCCCCGAAAATGCAGGGTCGTCTCCCGGGCGTGCTGTCCAAAGATGGCTGAGCGGCAATGCGAGAATGTCGCCGGTCCCGCTTGTCTGGCTCAGGATCAAGGGGAGGTTGCAGGACAGGGCTTCTAGGACGGTACAGGGAAGCCCCTCATAGCGGGATGTCAGTATAAATGCGTCCAAAGCGTGGTAAAAGACGCGCGGATCGGCCAGGTAAGCGGTGCGGCGGATCCGTTCGGAGATGCCCAGCCGCTGCGCCAGTTGATCAAGGCGCTTTTCCAATCCGCCCTGCCCCAAATGCAGCAGCATCAATTTGGGGTTTGAGCCTGAAACCCGGGCAAACGCCCGGTAGAGGGTTTCAGGGTCTTTTTGCGGAACCAGCCGCCCTATCGTTCCCAAAATCACGTCGTCCGTACGAAATCCGCATTGGCGCCTTGCTTCCTCTTTTTCCAACGGTGTAGGCGTACAAAAGTGATGGGAATCAACGCCCAGGGAAATGACTTGTTGGCCGCGGGCGTCCAGGCCGAGGGTTTCCCGGGCAAAACGGGCTTCGTCTTCGGAGACATTCAGGGTTGTGCCGATGTTTCCTAAAAAGCGCTCCAGGGTATTTGCAATCAGGTTGGAAATTCCAGCCTCTGTGCGCATGCCGTAATACGCATGAGGGGTGTAGAGAATGGGGATTTCGCGCTGGAATTTTCCATAGGCTCGGACCAGAAAACCGGCTTTGAAACTGTGAGCGTGAATAAGATCGGGGTGGCATCGGCAGACGGCCTCATGAAGGCGATATAGGGCCCGTAGATCGCCGGATTCCGGATTGTTGGCAACGGCCAGGTTGACAACATATCCGCCCGCGGTTCGGATTGTATTGAGGAGGGGTTCAAGCAGGCTGCAACTGCGGCGGTTGGAATAAGCCAGATCGACCCTGTGGCCTGATTGCAGTAGATGATGGCAGAGATCCTTCACATGGCGGAACACACCATCTTGCGCCGGTTCGGCAACCTGCAAAATCCTCAATGGGGTGGAAGAAGGAGTCATGGCGATACATCCAGAGCGGCGCGGTAAACATCCAAAAGCCGATCCAGATGCTGGTCAGGGCCAAAGGGCTGCTTCCAAAACCAGTCGTAAGCCTGCCTGCCAAGACTGTCCACCCGTTCATCCGATTCCAATTTTTCCAGCTGCGTCTGCAGGCTGGGAATGCTGCTTGTTTCAAAATGAAGGGCCTGGATGCCATCGTGCAACAAATCCGCCGGCGCAGTGTGCCGCGAGACCACCACCGGGACTCCGTGGGCAGCGGCTTCGAAAACTGTAATGCCAAACGGCTCGGGCCATTGTGAGGGAAACACCAGGGCGCGGGCCTGGCGCAATTCCAAATCCATTTGTTCGGCATTGAGCCATCCGGTAATGCGGATGTTTCGCCCGTATTGCTCAAGGCGGGGGCGCATTTCCCCGTCGCCGATGTAAACAACAGGCCAGTTTTTCCCGCTTGCGGCTTCGGCCAGCAGGTGGGGCCCCTTTTCCGGAACCAGCCGCCCGCAAAATACCAGGTTTTTGTTTTTCGACACTTCCACCCGCGGGCGTTGCGGGACCTGGATCGGGGCCTCTATAATTGTTTGCGGTATGTGCGGGGGCAGGCGGCTTTGCAGGCGCTCCTTCATGAATGCGGATACAAAAATAAAATGATCCGCGTGTTGGGGGCATTGCCAGATTTTATTTTGAAAGACGGTTCTCAGTACCCGCCATTGCTTGTGAAGAATATTGCGCCGGTCACAGTTGCATGCCAGGCAGGAAGGTGAGAGGGGATCGAGGTGGCAGGCTTTTTCCCGCGGATAAATAAAAAATCCGCCGTTGGGGCAGCTGATAAAGTAGTCGTGCAGGGTAACGACCATGGGATGGGATGAGCGGCCTGCCAGTCCAAGCACGGCGGGCGAGAGGGCCTTGGTCCATGAGTGGACGTGTATGACGCTTTCTTGTGGGGTGAGTTGTTGCAGCAAAGCATCCAGTTGCTTGAGCGCCTGGCGATTGTAGATGCCGCGAAACATGGCCCGGAACCGGTTGGGTTCGTGTAAAATATCGCATTGGTTCAGGCAATGCACCTCGATATTGGGTTCGGAAGACAGGATGTCGCTGACGGGTCCGGCGGCGGCAAAAAACACCACGTGAATTCCGCGCCGGGCCAGCGCCACCGCACTGTGAAGTGCGACAGCGGATGCCCCGCCATTGATGTGCGCATAGTCGTTTAGGATCAGTACTTGGGCGGGTTTCATGGGATCTTGTTGCGGGCGCCCGCCCATTGCATCAGGGAATAGCTTCGGAGTTTCCGGGTGCTGAGGATGCGTTGCAGATAAACCGAAAAATTCAGCGCGTAGTATGCCAGCCGGGCCGCGGTTTGAAGAAAAGGCCCGGGTCGCTGCGGGAGGTGGCGGCATACCACTGTGCGGAACTCGGTTTCAAGGCGGTTTGTATCGCCCGAAATTTGTCCCGGATGCAGCCTGAACCGGGCAATTTCATTGGGATAAAACGCAAACCGGAATCCCTGACAATAAGCACGAAGCCAAAAATCCAGATCAGCGCAGACGGCCAGGCTTGTGTCAAATTGACCGAGCTTGCGAAGCACCTCGACGCCGAAGACGGTTCCCTGCTGCCCCATGGGTGAGATGCCGGAAGCCAGCAGATGGGCGAAGAGCCGGGGCCAGGGACAGACGCTCATAAATCCCAGCGAGCGGTTGTTTTCATCGATCAAGCGTATCCTGCCATAAAGAACGCTGTGGCGCAGTTGGTCTGCGGGAATACGCAGCAGCGCGCTCTCAAAATCAGGGGCCAAAACATCGTCGTCATTGAGGCAGGTAAAGCAGTCCCAGCCGTCTGCGCAGGCTTCCAATCCGGTGTTCAAGGCCGGATACAAGCCTGCTGGCGCGGATTCGTGCACAATCCTGCTTTGGGGAAAGCGATTGGCGAGGCCCTTTGCCGCAGCGGGCGGGCAAATGATGAGATGATGAATGGGGATGCGCAGGCGGTAAATCGAATCCACACAAGCGCCCAAATGGGCTGAAGTTCCCTGAGTGGCTGTGAGAATGAGAAGCCGGGGAACTGCAGCAGGGGCGGAATTCAGGGATGGGTTTGAATCAGTTGGCACTTGGTTTTGTTGCAGCCTTGATGATGTCAAAAGCCGGCTTTTTTCTGTCCAGTACCCATTTGCCATCATCGCTTTTTCTGACTTTTACCAGGCCGTAATTACCGTAGGGGGTGGTTGCCCCAAAATAAGGTTCGTCCAATAGCTCATAAACACAATAAACCCGGACCTTTGGAAATAATTTTTTCATCCGTTCCACCGTGTTGGCAAAATATTCCGCCTGGCGGACTTCCTGCTCTGGAGCCCCGCCTGGCCGGTAATTATTCTCCGTGATCCACAAAGGTTTCCCGTAACTCAGCAGCCTGTCCATCACCACAAGGTTTTTACGATACTTGGCCTCGTCGAGGTTTCCCATTTCCGAATACCAATGCCAGCCCAGTATGTCGAATGCCACGCCGTCTTGCACAAGACGGTCGATGAAGCCGAAATGGTGCCAGCCCGCGCTGTTGACCATGACTTTGGCGTTGGGATCCGCTGCCCGGACGCCTGCGATCAAGCCCTTGATCCGGTGCATGGCAAACTGATATCGCGCATCCTCGTAATTGTCTTTTTGGTCGCCGGCAGGCGGGTTGAAATTGTAAATATTGCCGTCCGCCATCATATCGCCTTTGTGCAGAATGGCCCAGCCGTCCAGTTCGTTGTCGATATCCCAATACTGGACGCAATCCTTCATTTTGCGCGCGACATTGAATGCATATTCGCGGGCGGAGGATTCAACTTCGTTCAAATCGGCTTTCGGATTTCTCTTTCCGGGTGGGACAAGAAGCGCCAGGGGCTCGATGTTATTTTTTTTGAGCTCGTGCGCAAAATCAATCCATTTCCCAAGAAAAAGCGTATTGCTGCCAATGTCGAACCGGTAAACCCGGACATTGAGTTCCTTAAGCAGCTCAAGCTGATTGTCAGCAGGAATATCATTGTAGGCGGCCTGGGTGAACGTATGGCCTCCGATGCCGATCTGCAGCGAGCCCGTTGGGGCGGGTGAAGGGTCTGTTTCGGCGCGCAAGCAAACAGCAGGCGCGAGGGCCATGCCCAGCAAAAGAAATATCCGGTTCATATAATGGTTCATCCTGATTTTTGGGATGGACTGGAATCTGCCGCAATCCGCAAGGCCAGCGCCATAAACACCCATTCGTACAGCATAGTATAAGTTGGATATGCCAGCCAGGCAAAATAGACCGAAAGCAGGCCTGAAAAAGCCAGTCTCGCCGCCGCAGTCCGGGCTTGTGTCATGACGCGGCAGGTCAGTCCCAAAATAAAACATCCAAATATCAATATGCCAAGCAGTCCCGTTTCGGACAACAGCTCCACATAGACGCAGTTGGCGATGTTCTTTTTTTCCGCGGGGTCAAAGCCGATTTCCTCCGGCGCATAATGCGTATAGTAAGGATACAAATAGCCGAAATTGGAAAGGCCAACCCCCAGAACCGGCGACGAGCGGAACATTTTCCAGCCCGCATCGATCAGGTCCCGGCGTTGGGACAGCGAACCGGAAAAGTCGTAGGCATTTTCCTGTTCCAACTTGTCCACAATCACTTTTTGAAAGATGTCCGTTCGGGTAAACCCCCAGGCGCCGCCCGCCCAAAACAATCCCAGTGGAATAATGAGCAGCCAGTTCCGGGACCTGGCCAGATTGAAGACGACAAATGTTCCGACGCAAACCCCGGCGGCGAGCAGGCCGATGGTGCTTTGCGTGGGAACAAGGCTGGCAATGAAAAACAGAACCAGCAGCGCGGGAATCAGGCGTGGTTTGACGGAGAATTGCATGGCGGCGATACAAGCCGAAAGGAGATAAAAAAGGCTGGCGTGGTTGCCTTCGCGAAAACTGCCGCCGCGGATGGCCCCGGGAAATAAAAAACCGGTGGTTTGAACTTCCTCATTTCCGGGCAGGCGCGGCGGATCCATGCCTCGCCAACTGGCGAGGAACAGGTACCAGCCGTACAAGGCCGACAAAAAAGCGCCGGCCAGCCAGAGATTGCAGATAAATCCCGCACGGATCTTTTTGTACCCCAGCAGGTAGGCGAAGAAAAAAATATCGAGGGCGACATAGCCGCACTTCAACACCGAAGCCAGTCCCGGATTGTCGCGCCAGGACATGAGATGAACGCTGTTGTGGGTGTTCACCAGTGTGATGCAGCCGATGAGGGATGACACGCAGCAGGCCACAAAGAATAAGCCTGCAACCACCAGGAGGCTCCTTTCCGGCGGAGCATAGGCAAGAGGGATGCGTTTGACGGCGACCAATTGCACTACGATGAGAAAAATAAGGAGCGCTGCGGCGGGTTCGCAAACTTTCAGCGGAAAACCAATGGGTACGGTGCCTGCATAGACAAACGGCAGGTCCATGAGTATGACGCATGTCAGCAATAGATGAATGATAGGCATGCGTGGAAACATTCCATCCCCGCCTGCATTTTCGGTTGGAATCGGCGAGGTCATGTAGCTTCCGGCGCGTTTCTCAGCAGGAAATGAAGCGCCTCGAGAACGGCGCTTGTATCAGGCGCTACAGGAGGCGGGGGCAGGAGCGCGGGTTGCCGCATCAGATCATCCAGGGCTTTCGGAAGCCCGTTCAAGTCTTCAAATTGGTGCAGGCCGGAAACGCAGTGGTAGGAGCGCGCGGCATGGCGGTTTGCCACAACCGGCACCCCTGCAACCAAAAAATCCATGATGCGCGTCAATTGGCCGGCGCCCTGCTCTTGAAAACAAAGGGCGGCCCGAATTCGCAGCAGGCACCGTTCCAGCTCTTCATCGGACAGGCGCCCCAAAATTTCGACGCCCTCGCCGTGCGGAAAATGTTCCGTGTCCTGTCCCGCGACCTGCAGCACACCAAATTTCTTGTATAAGCCGCGGCTTTCCCATTCCGCAATCACGCGGCGCATGCCCTCGCGCGTCGGCGGATTTTGCGCGGAGCCCAGCATCAAAAACCCTTCCGGCTTTGTGGTTTTTCTCCGGGCCCGGATGCGCAGCAGGCCGGCGAATTTTTCCGAAGCAGGATAATAGGGAAGCACCCGTGTTTTGATTCCAAGATTTGACAGGAGAAACGCCTCTTCGTCGCCCAGGCACAGGCTGAAGCCGGAACCTCGCAACGCGTCGGTTTCCCTTGCCAGCAATTTCCACAACTTTCCCCGCGCCGCACGGGCTGGCGCCAGCGATTCGATATTGTGTACTATGGAGACCCAGGGGATGCGATGTTTTTGCAGATAGGACGGCAGGGAGGGAAAGTAAGCGGGATCTTCCAGCAACACAAGCCCGGCTTCCCGCAAGTCCGGATTTTGCTTCAACGCAAGGCGGGCTCCGCAACGGAGTTGGAAAACGTGGCGTCTGTATCCTCGTGCCCAGAGAAAAAGCTCCGGTGAACACAATGGGGGGAGAAGCAGGTTTTTCAGCAAGTTCGGTATCGCTTGAATTGTGCCGTCAATGCGGATGACTTTCGTTTCGTGACCGGCCAGTAGCTCCAATACCTGGCGGGTCCGGGAGGCCCCTCCTTCCCTGCCGTCCAACGCAAAGCGCGTGATGTAAAATATTTTACCCATATAAGATGGCCCGCCTGATGGACCCGAGAATTCGGTAAACCTAGAGCCAGTGCAAGCCGATTATCGTCCCGCTTTCGGGAAAAGGGACCGGAGACGTTTAAGGGGGGGTAGAAGAATATTGACGGCCTTTGAAACCGGCGAGCCGAGGGGATGTTCCCAATTGTATCCGTATTCGCGAAGCAGACTTCCCGCAACCGCAAATACGGTTATTTTGTCAAGGAGATGCAGGTCCTTTTTCCAGCCGCCCGCAGCGGCTCTGCGGATGAACCCCCTGGGATTTCCGGAAAATGCCCCGAAGTCCTTCCGGGCCTGACCTTTCAATGGAATAAGAGTTCCGCCTCCTGCCCGAAGCTCATCCGGGCTATTTCTGTTAACTGTTTTCAAGATGTCTTTTTCATTCCAGCGCAGCCCGATAAAATCCACAATTTTGCGCAGCTCGGATGGAGTGTCCGCCAGCAGGTCTTCATAACGCAGTTCGTAAAACAGGGGGTCCCGGAATTTTCTTTTGTACTCACGTGCGGCGCCTGCGCAGAGCACCCACAAACTGGCGGCACGGAACGAGTTGCGGGGCGCCCAGAATTTGCCCCAACCCCGGCTTGCGGCCAGGAAGGAGGCAACCACATCACGCGGATCGCGGACCAGGTGGATGATTTTGGCTTTTGGAAGGAATCGGCGGATTTCCTCAAGGCAAAGCACGTGCAACGGGGTTTTTTCAATAAAATATTCGCCCGGACGGACCTCCTTGCCGATGACAGCCAACAGGGAATGAATCTGCGCTTTAAGAAATTCCCGAAATTCGGATTCCCGCATGTAGGTATAAAGTCCCACGGGCTTCTGGTCGTTTCCTCCCTTCCAGAACGCCTTCAATTGCGGAACAATGTGAAAATAAAAAAGGTGGCTTTCCTCTCCGGTATGGCAACCCGGGTGGCTGCTGACGAGCCGTTGCAACCATGTGGTGCCACTGCGGGCGGTGCCGACAATAAAAACAAGATTGCTGCCGTCCTTTTTAATCATGGGAATGCCCGTTAAATTTTCAAGTTGGTGGAGATCCTCAGCCGCGCCTCCAATAATGCGGCAGGGTAAAGCGCCCGTAGGAATCCTGGTTCAGCGGCCGGTTTTGAAGATGGCCGGGATGCACATCAAAGATACAGGCGCCCTCGACCTGGTCCTGGGTGGTGGATTTGCGCAACAGATGGGTATTAATGCGGTAGCGGCCCGGAAGCAGGAGAAATGCCGGACAGTCCCAGACAAGGACGCGCGTTGATTCGAGGTCCGGGTCATCCTCAGGGCTGCGCCCAAAGCTGTTGAAATGGCAAAGGGGCAGCCCGTGCATGTCGTAAATAATGAACGCGAAACGGTCGGTCCCGACAGGTTTGGAAAAATGGAAATGGAGGCGGGCGGTGGCTCCGCTGATCAGGGCTTCAGGCTCGATTTTAATGGCTTCCAAACGGTTTTCCCCCAGGCCCAGCCTGTCGCTTCTCTCCCGCAAACTCAGCGATGCGGATTTTTCAATGGTGCGCAAATATTCGGGCACGACGGAGCCGATGGGGCCGTCGGCCTGGAGCCTTCCCTGCTGGAGATAGATGCCGCGTTCGCAGAAGGCCTGTACAACGGCCATGTTATGGCTGACAAATACAATCGTCCTGCCGCTCCCGCGGGCCACGTCCTGCATTTTATCAATGCACTTTTTTTGGAACCGGGCGTCACCCACAGCCAGCACTTCATCGACGATGAGCACATCCGGGTCCAGGTGCGCGGCGACTGAAAAGGCGAGCCGCACATACATTCCGCTGGAGTAATGTTTGACCGGAGTGTCCAAAAATTTCTCCACGCCGGCAAATTCCACAATGGCGTCGAATTTTCTCCGGATTTCCTGCCGGCTCATGCCGAGGATGGCGCCATTCAGAAAGACGTTTTCCCGTCCGGTCAGTTCAGGGTGGAATCCCGTCCCCACTTCCAGCAGGCTGGCCACCCGCCCGTAGATGTCTGCGCGGCCCGCAGTGGGCTCCACAATGCGGGAAAGGATTTTTAAAAAAGTGGATTTTCCGGCGCCATTCGGCCCGATAATGCCCACGATCTCGCCGGGCTCGATCCGCAGGTCCAGGTCCTGCAGCGCCCAGAATGTTTCCATCGACGACGCTTTCCCCTGGCCGGGCCGGAAGACCGAGCGAAACGCCCCGAGGGCAAAATCGGCAATTTCCTCTCGCAGCGTTTTGTAATTCGCCTGCCGATGGTGGCGGAGGCTGTACTTTTTGCCCAGTTTCCGGGCGAGTATGGCAGGTTGGCTCATTGGATATGTTAAATTATGTCCGCCAGATTTTTTTCAAAATGCCGGAAAAACCACAGGCCACCGAGCAGGATGGCCAGCATCAGCACGGAGGAAAGCAGCAGCCCCGGCAGATACACTTCAGTCCTGCCCTGCAGGATCGACCATCGAAATCCGTCGATCACCTGAACCAGGGGATTCAGCGAATAAACCAGGCGCCACTTGTCCGGTATCACGTCACTGCAATAGCCGATGGGGGAGGCAAACATGGCCAGACGAAGGACAAAAGGCACGACGTAGCGGAAGTCCCGGTATTTGACCGTGAGGGCGGAGAGCCATACGCCAAACCCCGCTGAGGAAACCAGCGCCAGTCCGAAGAAAAAGGGTAGCGCCAGCAGGCGCCAGGTCGGGGCAATGCCGTACCACGCCATCAGGACGACAAATAAAACGGCCCCGATGCAGAATTCCACCAGCGAAGTGATCAGGCAGCTCAATGGTATGATCAGCCTTGGAAAATAAATTTTTGAAATCAAGTTTGCGCTCGCCAGCATGCTGCCGCTGGAGTTTTCAAGGGCGTTGGAAAAAAATTGCCAGGGAAGCAGGCCTGCCAGGACGAGCATGGGATAAGGCACGCCATAGGAGGGAAATTTCCCGACCTTGTGAAAAACAAATGTGAAGATCAATGTGCTGAGGATGGGAGTCAGCAGAGCCCAGGTAATTCCAAGCAGCGCATGGCGGTAACGCACCAGGAGGTCGCGCCAGGAAAAGAAATAAAACAGCTCCCGGTACTGCCAGAGGTCCTGCCAATACTGGCTGTTGGATTCATCGGCATGGATTGCTGTATGTTTCATTGTACTGCGGTTCAGAGTGGCATGCCGTCAGACTTTGTAAACCAAAGGAAACCGGGCATATAGAGCCCGCAAAATCCAGCCCGGAGTGGCATAAACCAGCAGAACGGTTGCCGCCCGTCTGAGCCGCGCGCGCGGACGCAGGCGGTAGTCTTCAAAAATCCCGATCAGGCATTGCACAAGCGGGAAATCCCCGGCCGCTTCGCGGGGATAGAACTTCGGCCAAAGCTTCAAACATGCCAGGCCGCAAAACAGAAAAAACGAACTGCGCCGCCACATGTTCGGATTTACGGCAAAACCCCGTTCCGCGCAGGCCTTGAGAAAGAAGCGAATCGAAACGGCATGTTTTGAAACCCGGTAGGGCAGGATTTTTTTGGAAAACGATTCCTCGAACCCGTGGTAGTCGGGACTGAAGTTGGCGTCATGTGTGGTTTTGCAAGCCAGGACCTTCGGCAAAAGAGTCCTCTCGCCGAAGAACGGGCAAAGCCGTGAAAGATGCGCGTCTGCAGACAGCCAATGGTCCACCGGAAGAGGAAACAGTTTTTTCAAAATCTTCGCATCGAATACGCAGCCGCTTTGGGGCGACCATGTGTAATAGCCGTAGTCATGAAGCGCTTCCATGACGCTTTCTCCGGAAAGACAGCGTGGAACGATGGGATGCTGCGGGATCACCTCCCCCGCAGGGTTTACATTCATGAGATAATAATGCAACACGCTGGTATCCGGGCGCCATGCCTTTGTGAATTCCTCCACGGCATGCGGCAGAAGATAATCGTCCGCATCCAAAAACAGGACGAGACTGCCGTGGCAGTGCTCAAAGCTGAGATTGAGGGCCCCCGTCTGGCCGCAACGCTTGGTGTGAAAAACCGGAATACGGCTTTCGTAGCTTTTCAATATTTCCAGGCTGTCGTCGCTTGAGCCGTCATCCACGGCGATCACTTCCAGGTTGGGATAGTCTTGGTTCAAGCAGCTATCCAGACTGCGCTTCAGAAAGCGGCCGTAGTTGTAATTATCTACTATCAGGGAAACCAGGGGCGGGTTCATGTGTGGCGTGCCAGAGGGATGAAGGCGTCAAAAGTTCCCGGGTGAATTTTGAGAATAAATCCGGCCGACGATCTGCGCGGCTATCAGGTCCAGCCTTTTTAATGCCCACAGCCATCCCGGGAAAAGACGGATGGGAGCCGTCACATAATTCCAATACTGCCGTTCGGCGCGCGTGGGTGTCAGACGCGAAAACAAGGCGCGGAAGAAGGAGAACATGCGCCACGGCTTGGGTTCGTTGATGGCATGCGACATGATGTAACCCCGGATTTCAAAATCCATGGCGTCCCGGCCCGCCCAGCTCAAGGACAGCTTGGTCGCCATGCAGGCCATGTTCATGGCATCCTGATACGGATGCTGGAAAGGATTGTCCCGGTCGCCGAAGCACATGGTGTGGTGGTTGCTTAAGCCGGTTTTCAGTTTGCTGACAATGGATTCCCACGTGTCCAGGATTTCCATGCAATCGCGGCGGATGCCAATGAAGCCGGCGTTAAAATGGGCCCTCAGACGTTGTTGCGGAGTGTAACCCCAGTCGGTCAGGACCTGTTCCCATCCCAAACGTATCGGATGGGTTTCCGGCATGCAGGTAACGTCCTCGCAAAGGGCGATTCCATGGGCGGCCCACTCCTCGAAAAAACTCCAGCGGCATTTGACCACAATATCCGGGTCGAAATAAAAGGCCGCTTCGGCGCCGGGTTCCAATTCGAGCAGGACTTTGCGCAACCAGGCGGGCTTTTGCGCCGAATAATGATGGGGTGGATTTTCCTCAAAAAAGCAGACTGTTAGTCCCTCGGCCGGCGAATAGTCCCAACCGTGCGCACCGCGCTTTGCGTTGCGCGCCCAAAAAGGCAGTTCCCCACCGCGGTAACCCGCCCAAATCGTTCCGCGATAGCCGTGGAGATACAGCGAGTTCACCAGGGCGCCGACCCCATAATGGTGGTGGCCTTCGAACAGGGTGCAAATGGTTCCGCGCATGGCATGGCAATTTATGCCAGCATCCAT
This sequence comes from Candidatus Methylacidiphilales bacterium, assembly GCA_028713655.1. NCBI lineage: Bacteria > Pseudomonadati > Verrucomicrobiota > Methylacidiphilae > Methylacidiphilales > Methylacidiphilales bacterium. The sequence goes on from JAQTNW010000002.1 coordinate 123,601, forward strand.
GCCAGGTCAAATTCATGTTGTGGGGAAGGGGTGAGGATGTGAACGTTTGCGGCAATGATTTCCGCCTCATTATGGCCATCCATTATAACCGGGGTATTATTTATAAGCTGCAATTTCTGACGCATGTCGAATGCGGCAAAGACAAATGGAAAAAGGAATTATGAAGACCAAATTTATTTTTAAAGACTTACCCGGGGATTACCGGGGATTGCTTGCCCTCTACATGCTTCGCCCGATCCATGACAAGGTGGATTACTCCAACGCACTGGAAATTCTCGATGCGATGGCCGGCCAGGCATTGAGCCCGGACCAAGACGACTACTTTGAGGCGCTTGCCTTGCTGGTGGAGGCTTACGAATCCTCGCATCTTCCAAGGCTGCCTTGCAAAAGGGGCTTGCCTCTTCTCAAACATCTCATTGAAGAAAACAAAATGACGGCCGCAGACTTGCCCCGTCTTTTGGGCGCCGACCGCAGCCTCGGCGTCAGAATCCTGAATAAAGAAAGGAATCTGACCATCGAGCACATTAAAAAGCTGGCGGCCCGGTTTCAAGTGCCGATGGGATTATTTCTTGCGTGAAATAGCCCCCGAAAACCCAATCCTGACCTGTCGCGCCACATTCCCTGTCTGCATGCCTATTTGAATGGGGTGAATGGGTCAACTCTCAACGCTTTGCACTGATAAACAACCGAAGCCCCCGCCTCGGATTATGAAGTCACCTATGCGTACGATAACGCCGGGCGCCTGGGTACCGTATTTCTTGCCCAGAATTTCCCCATGAACCCAAGCTCGGCCCTAGCATATGGGTAGAAGACCCCATAGTTCCAATTTATTTCATGGTTTACAAATCACACAATGAAAACGAATTCCGTAGCGCTGTACCCGCTGGCATTAATCATTTCCGTGTTGCTTGCCACCTCCCCTCCGGCAGTCGCCCAAACCGTTGCAGATTTGGGTGAGGGACAGAATTTTACAATTTTGGGTGGATCAGCAGTCACAAATACCGGAATCACAGTCGTAAATGGCAATTTAGGGGTGAGTCCTGGCAGTTCCATTTCCGGATTTCCGCCAGGCACGGTGATCAACGGGGCTATTTATAATAATGTCGCACCGGCCACCACGGCTCATGCCGATACGATTACGGCTTACAATTTACTGGCTGGCGTGGCAATGACAGCAAACCTGACCACGCTGGATCTGGGTGGTATGACGCTCGCCCCCGGAGTTTACAAATTCAACAGCACAGCCGGGCTGACGGGGACGCTCACGCTTAATAATGTTGGAAATCAAAATGGTACGTACGTTTTTCAGGTTGGCTCCGGTCTGACAACGGCTCCCAGTTCGGCAGTGGTATTGCTTGGCGGTTCGGACCCCAACATATTCTGGCAGATCGGCAGTTCAGCCACCCTGGGTACCGCGACCGTATTTGAAGGAAATATTGTAGCCAACACAAGCATTACCCTGGACCCCGGGGCCAGCATCGCAGTTGGAAGGGCCCTGGCGATCAATGGAGCTGTCACGATGGCTGGCGGTAATTCAGCCAACCTTAATGCATTGGCGCTTCCCCTGGTTTCAGTCGGCGCTTATTGGAATGGCACCACAAGCGCCAATTGGTCGGAGGCGAACTGGTCGCCCACCGTCATCGGTGGAGCCTCCACGACACTCACTCCCCTGGCGGATGTTGTTTTTTCAGTAAACGCCATACCTGCCGTCCAACCGTTGAATGAAAATACCATCCTCGATTACAATGCCAATATTTCAAGTCTTACGGTCAATGACCCAGTGCCGGTGACAATTAGCAGTCCAATACTTGGTCCCTTATCCACCCTCACGATCACCGGTGCAGCCGGTGCGGGCAGTACTGTTACGATTAGCAATGGAGCCGGCCTGACGACAATCAACAGCGATCTTGTTCTCGGCGGTTTGTCTCAGGGAATTAATGTCAGCAACTCGGCCGGTTTGGTGATTAATGGCGCAGTCAATGGGGCGATGGGACTGACAAAAGCGGGAAGCGGTGTGCTGACCCTGAATGGAGCCAACACTTATACTGGCGGCACAAATATCAACGCGGGATCGCTCGCCGTGGGCAGCGCCGGCGCACTTGGTGCGGGCAGTGTCACAAATTCAGCCACACTGGAAACAACGGCGGCATTGAGCGCGGTCGCGCCGCGTGCGATTCATGTAAATGGCTCGTTTGTCCAGAATGGAACCGGCACCCTGCTGCTGCAAGTGGCCAATTCACCGTTGCCAACGCCGTCGATGAACACCGGTATTGCGGGGACTGACTATGATACCCTCGTGGTGACCGGCACGGCATTGCCGGGAGGTGCACTGGATCTGAACTTTAAAGCCGGCACTGTTCCCAGCCAGGGACAACGGTATGTTGCAGTTACCGCCGGAGCCCCGGTGATGTCGCAGTTTATCTCACCAACCACAACCAATCTTCCGGCGTCGTTTTACACAGTTACAACATATAATGACACGTTTGGAGGATCGCAGCCGATTGATAGTGTGATTGTCACCCTGCTCAAGCCCTTTGCTTTGTCTCCCGGATTGACGCCGAATCAAACCAGCGTGGGTAATAATATTGACAACAATCTTGCACTTCTCGGCAACGGCGGCTCGATGGGAACGCCAACGGGTGCCGCAGCAGACTTTTTCAACAACATCGTTACGGGGTTGAATATCTCGTCCAACGCGAATGGCTCACTTGGGCCGGCATTGAATGAACTCTCACCGCAGCGCTTTCAAATCCTGCGCAATATCGCTTTCGACAACTATGCGTTTGAGGTCCAAAGCTTGGATAACGAATTGGCCCGCGAGCGGAATGGCCAGGGCGGGTTTGACATGTCCGGCTTTGTGTTTAATGACAGGACACTTGGAGCGCAGCTGTCATCCATCAAGAGCCGTCTGTACGCATGGAATCCCCCCCCTTCCGCCCCCGGCTTGTTGAGCGATTCCAACCAGACCATGCTGGCCGGCGCGACGATATCTGAAGACAAGGACCTCAATGCGATCGGATATCACGCACAAGCACCCATTCGTGAGCCCTTGAACAAATGGAACGGATTCATTGATGGCGGCGCCGAGCTGGGCGATCTCGATCATAATGTTGACGTTAGCCACTCTTCCTACACCACGGGCCGTGCCCGTATTGGAGTAGATTATCGCGTCGCAACAAATCTTCGAGTGGGCGCACTCTTCGGATTCAGCCATACGGACGCAGACCTGGATTACGAAGGCAGCAAAGCAAAGGTCGATAGCTATACGCCGGGTCTCTATCTGGCCTATGCGGACAAACAAGGGTTCTATGCAAACGGCTTGTTCACCTACACGCGCAATGAATACAGCACGGATCGCAGGATTGTCATCCCCGGCGTCGATCGTACCGCGAACGGCTCAACGGGCGGCGACCAATTCGGAGCCAATCTATCCGGCGGCTATGAATTTCACAGGAACAACTGGACATTCGGACCCGCCGTCGGCTTGACCTATGTAAATCTCGGGATCAACAGTTTTAATGAAACTGGCGCCGGCGCGGCGAACTTGAGTGTTAACAACCAGTCGGACGATTCACTCCGCAGCCGCCTGGGCGGAACCGTGCGCTATCAGGACAAGATCGGTTCGGTTGTTATAGTCCCACACCTGAGCGCCTTCTGGCAGCATGAGTTTCTTGACGAGTCCAAACTTATCACCAGTCAATTTGAAGGATTACCGGCTGGCACGTTCTCCGTTCAGACCGTCAAAGGTGATAGTGATAACGCTTTACTGGGGGCTGGAATCGATGTTGAAGTGACAGATAGGGTCACATTGTTTATCGATTATCAAGCAGAAGCAGGCGGTTCCACTTTCCTTGGGCAATCAGCCACCGGTGGCGTAAAGGTCAGTTTCTAACTCCGCAATGTGAATGGGGTCAACTCCGATAGTCATCGCGAGTGAACTCCGACATTCGTCGCGAGCGGGTTTCCTGACATTGACATATCTTTGACGAATTTTGCCTTTCGCTTTCTACACGCTTTTCGGAAAAAAAGTTCAAAGATTATTGGGGGGCCGATGGCGGAAAATCCTGGCAATCAAACGGGCCAGAAAGAGGTCCGCCTTCTTTAAAAGCATTTTCCAACGGGGATAAAGCCTTACAGGGGTACAAACATGCTGCCAGTAACTCCCTTGGGCCCGGGTCGGGGCCTTTCCTTGCAGGCAATACAGAGCGTAACGGATCTCCCAGGGCTTTGGCATGCCGATTGCGTGAAACATCATGGGTTTGCCGGTTTTAAAACTCATCCCGTCCGGACCAGCCGCGGAAAGGGCACAGTCTGAAATCATAAGGGCCACGTTGAGCGCATCCTGATCCGCCATCTGGAATGGATTGGTTCTGTCGCCATAGCTCAGGTGCTCGCGGTCCGGGTGCTGTTCCTGAATCAAAAAAATGAGCTTTTCCCAAAGCGATAAAAATCCGGCGTCCTCGCGTTTGATGCCGATGAATCCCGAGTTGAGATAAAAATCAAGATCGCGGAAGGAGGTATAACCCCGGGAACGAGCGTGGGATTTCCATTGGAGCCGCAACGGATGGGAAGCGCCGATGTTTGTCAGGTCCTCGCAAAGCGGAATCCCGAAGCGGATCCAATTTTCAAAAAAATCCCAGGAGCGGTGGATAACGATGTCCGGATCAAAATAATAAACCGCCGCGGCTTCAGTGTCGTATTCCTGCAATACGCGCAGCATCAGTTCCGGTTTATGGTGGGAAAGATGGCAGCCGGGGTTTTCCCGGCAAAAACAGAGCGTCAGGCCGGCTGCGGGCGAAAACTCCAGTCCATGAACGCCGGGGCTTGCGGCGCGCGCCCAAAACGGCAGATCGCCGCCGCGCCAGCCGATCCAAAACGTTCCCCGGTACCCATGAAGATAAAGGGAATTGAGCAGCGCGCCGACGCCATAATGGTAATCGCCCTCGAACAGGGTGCAGGCTGTTGCGCGCATACGGGACTAAACTTAGACAACAGTTGTGACCTGTCATGCTCTTTTGGGACAGGGACGGATGCTGCCAGGAATGCAAAAATCGCCTGCCAACCCCGCCTGTGGGCGCGCGCCGACAGGGGAAACCTCTCCCACCAGACATGTGATTTTGCACCGCAGGGTTCCGGCCTTTCTCAACCCATTTGTAACACCAACTTGATATGTCCGAAACATGGGCTTGATAGAAATGGTTCGTGACTTGCTCCAAAAGATGCTCGAACAGGAACCGCAAGGGCCGGGCAAGGGCCGTTGCCTAACCAACCTTAAACTTTATTATTATGAACTCTCTGAACAAAGTATTTTTAATCGGAAACCTGACGCGCGACCCGGAAATACGCCACACGCCCAAAGGGATCGCCGTGGGTGATTTGGGGATGGCAATCAACATGCTGTCCCGCGGGCCGGACGGGGCTGAAAAGGAAGAGGTTTGTTATGTGGATGTGGTGCTCTGGGGGCGCCAGGCGGAAGCCTGCAAGGAGTACCTGGGCAAGGGGGCTCCGGTTTTTGTGGAAGGCCGCCTGCAGTTCGACCAATGGGAAAGCCAGCAGGGCGAAAAGCGCAGCCGTCTGCGCGTGCGCGCCGAGCGGGTGCATTTTTTGGGCCGTGGTGGTGGAAACTCAGGCGGGAATTCCCGGGACGATGCTGCGGAACGCGGCTCCAGCGGCCGCAAAGCCGAGAGCAAGACGGGCGAGTCCCGGGTCCGGGAATCGCATGTCAGCCCGCTTTCCAACGCCACCGATGACGAGATGCCGTTGTAGATATTCATTCCACAAAAGCGCCGGATTTTTGATTTTGAAAACCATAGGCACAACCTTTCCGCCAGCCGCCGGCCATCTTGACAAGCGACACTCCGAGTGTCATTTTCAAATTATGAAGCTGAAGACGGTTTCCATGCTGGAATTGCGTTCCCGGGGGCGGGACGTGGTCAGGCGCCTCGAACGGGGGGAGAAACTGGCGCTGACCTACAGGGGGAAACGGGTGGCGACCCTGGTGCCCGAATGTTCCGGAAAGAACCGCCCGATTCCCGCTGACGATCCGATCTATCGTTTTGTGGAAAGCGCGGAACCGATGGGCTCCATGACCAACGAACAAATCGATCAGCTCCTCTATGGAAAGCCGTCGGATCTTCGTTGATACCCACGGATTTTACGTCTGGGCCGATACGGCGGACCCAATGCATGAGCGGGCGGCCTCCCTGCTTCGCCCGATTCAACGGAGGTTTATTACAACCGAATGGATTCTTATTGAAACGGTGAACCTTTTTGTTGCCAGGCGCAAGGCGCATTGGGCTGCGGAATTGCTCGATTTTGTCGCCCACACCTCAGCCCTTCAAATCGTTCCTGCGGCATCCGAGCAGTTTCAATCCGCCTGCCGTCTTTGGGAGGCATATCGCGATCATGCATTCCCCTTGACCGACTGCACGTCGTTCGTGGTGATGCGCGAGTTCCGGCTCAAGGATGCCCTGACGGCGGACGGGCATTTTCGCGTGATGGGTTTCAACCCGATGCTTGCCGATTAGGCGGGGCCGGACACAGCCAAGCGGGAGCCTCCATGAAAAAGAGGGTCTCAATCTATTTGTAACACCAACTTGATATGTACGAAACATGGGCTTGATAGAAATGGCCCGTGACTCGATTTAAGAGCTGCGGCAATAAACGGCTAAGGGGTGGGTTTTCGCTTTTGGAAACGATGGGGGTTCTGACGGGCGTTCTCATGCTTGCTTCGGTCTCACTGCCGGCTGTGAACAGCCTGGCCAATCAGACTGCCCGCGTGGGAGCGGCCAATCTCTTGCTGGAAGCCTTCGAGCAGGCGCGGGTGTCTGCGCTGAGCAATGGAACGAACGCCTACATCGGGTTCGCGAATGAAAACCTTTTTCCCGAGCGCGATTCAGAATACCCGTATCGCGCGTTCGTTATTTTTCGCGATAGAAAGGACAGCGACCCTGGCAGTGGGCAGTTTGTTCCTCTCAGCCGCTGGCAATTTTTGCCAAAGAACATTTCATTCAAGCGCGAGCGCTTTTCAATTGTTGGCGCTCCGCCTGCGGGCGTCCCGTATGCCTTGGCGCTCAGCGACATGTCGATTCCCAGACTAAAAACCGGAGACCGGGTGCCGGTTGTGGTCTTTGGCCCAAATGGAAGCATTCAAAATCCGAGCCAGCCCAACGAATTGCGCCTGTTTCTGTATCAAGGCTTCTTTTCAAATGGGCGGGACAATCTTGCATCGCGAAGTACCGGATGGTTTGAACGCGTCACCCTTCAGCGCAGTACCGGGCGGGCGCAACTGGATGTGACAACCACCGAGTAACATGACTCATTCAACCTTGCTTTCTGTAGTGCGACTCCGAAAGGGATTCTGCCTGGTTGAAATTGTCCTGGCACTCGCGGTTCTCGCCTTGGCTCTCACGGGCATTCTGGCTCTTTTCCCGGTGGCGCTCGGCGCCGCGGCAGACAGTGGGAGTGAAACTCATGCCGCCTTGATTGCACAGTCGCTCGTCTCGGAAATCAGGGCCGGGAGAGGGAGTCGGCGCGTTATTTATTCGAACATTCAGACAAGCCCGCGGGAGCCGCTGGGTTCCGGAAAAAATTCAACCATAATGCTGGACTTAAAAAAGTCGGGCGATTGCGACAGGCATTGCCTGGTATTTGACGGCGATGGAGGCCCTGCGGGTGAAATCGGCCCGGAAGCTTATAACAAAGGCGATTCGACCGGTTCATATATTGTGGTGGTTAAGGCTGCCTACAAGCCGCCACCGCAGAACATCACACAGCTTGGTATAAACATCGAATGGCCCGCAGGCGCCAGGGCCAGCTGCCGCAAGAGGCAGGCTTTCGTTACATGGATTGCTCCGGATGTATGAATATGCGACTCCAAGAGGGTGGCGCGGTGATTTATGCACAGATAGGGATGGGCGGGTTGAATCGGAATGAGGGCTTCACACTTGTCGAGTTTCTTGTTTCGACCGCGGCCTTTTGCATCCTAATGCTGCTTTTGCTTTCATTTTTTAACCAGGCGACGTCCGCATGGCAGAACTCGGAGAAAAAAACAGATGCGTTTCGCGAAGCAAGGGCCGCATTCCATTATATCCGGAGCGACCTGCAGAACATTACTGTCACGGAGCAAATACCGCTTTATACCGGATCTCAGGCTGAACTTGTTGCAGTTGGTGGAAATTATGCGGCGCAAAGCAATTCCGACAAAATCTTTTTTCTTTGCAAAGCGCCCCGCGCCGGACAGGTCGTCGGCGGGAACAAAAGCGATCTGTGCGCCACGGGCTATTACGTTGCTTATACACGCTGCGGAATCAGCGGAGGCGCGTACAACCTGCACCGCTATTTCAAAAGCAGTGATGAAACCTGGGGTGCAAATTCGCCTGCGCCGGGAGCCGGCCTGCAACCCTACCTGACAAACCGGTCCAATCCGCTATTCATGCCCGCTGCAGCCACCCGGGATGGGGATGAGATACTTGCGCGCAATGTGACGGATTTTATCATTCGCCCCTGCCGCAGCGATTTCAGTTCCCCTTCAATTTGGCCTGCTTTTGAAAGGCCCGCCTTCTTTGATGTCAGCCTTCGGGCCTTCAATTACAGCACCGCAAAGAAATTTCAAGGCTCCGAGGATTGGACGCGCAACACAATGCTCAGAATGCAAAATTCAAGGTTGTTCCGGATGCGGGTGAGCACGAACTAAACCGGAATATTTTGACCACAAAGAACATAGATATGAAGAAAAGCTTTGCGCTCATCAGCACATTGTTGCTGCTTGCCATACTTACGATCATGGCACTGGCCTTTATGCAGTCGATGCGCCTCAATCACCTGACAGCACGGGCTTATCTTTATAAGGCCAGGGCCGATCTGGCGGCGCAGGGCGCCTTGGATGAAGCCAGGGAAAGGATCGTGCGCGCCGCAAGTGATCCGATTTCAAGCCATGTGGACCGCACATTTACAACGGAACTGGAACCCGCCCCGGACGGATTCCAGGGCCTGTCGCCCTTGGTTACAATCTGCCGTTATTCAAAAACCTCCGGGAGCGAAGAACTTCATCGCGCATGCCTGCCCCTTGTTTCCACTTCAGTTGCCGACGCGTCATTTAAGGACAATTTTGCCAACGCTTGGGCCGGTCTGTATCAGGCGCGGGAAGACACCGCAACATCGGACGATTTGAATAAATCGGGAATGATCCAGTGTCCCGATCCGGTAACTGGAGCGCCAAAGCCGGGGTATTTCCGCGTTGAATTGTTGGATTTAAAGGACGGGACCGGCAAGGCCTTGGCCCGCTATGGATATCAAGTCTTTGATGAACAGGCCCGCCTTAATCCCGTTTTTCATCATTCCAAGGCGCGTAAGTCCACTGGAGGTGCGGCGGAGGAAATTGCCCTGTCGCTGGGCAATTCCGTTTTACTGGCCCCTTCGGAATTGAGCCGTTACAAGGCCGCGCCCGCGCTTCCCGCGAGTCCCTATGCCATTGGGCAGTTTCTGGACAGCACTGAGCGGGTGGATGTAATCCGGCATCTGTTTGGTTATTATACGACTCCAGATGAAGATGTGATTCCTGCGGGATTGCCGGACGCTGGAAAACCCAAATATAACATCAATGAGCTTGCCACCAATCCGGTGTATGGTTCAACCGCAACGGAACGGGCGGAACATATCGCGGCAATCATCGATCGGAATCTTCCTTATTTCAAATGCCGGGACCCCAGCTTGGCAGGCGAAACAGACGCGCTCAAAAGGCGATATCTCAACCGCCTCGCGGCAGGCATCGTGGATTATATCGATGCCGATACGGACATTACCACGGTCAACGGCGGAGAGCCGGCGGGACGTGATTTATTTCCTCTAGTTACCTGTGTGGCGGAACAATTTTACTGCGGGCCGGAAACCGATGCGGATGGATTCTATCATGCCGTCATCCAATCCCGCTTTTTTGCCCAAATTTGGAACCCTTACACCGCTGCAGCCACTGGTTCAGCCCGGCTGGTTGCGCGCAATCGCATGCGCATCCATTACGGAACCGCCATTGTAACACCGTTGGAGGACTACGAGCCGGCGGTTCAGACTAACATTATCGTCCGTCCCAATGAGTTTGTTGTGGTGGCCTTCCCCTGGGTAAGCCAGACATTCAGCAGCCCCACCGGTCCCAACATTTCGACTGCCAGCCGCCCGCACTGGGACTATTCGCCCGCCGATACCGCCGACCAAACCACGCATTTGCCATTCGAGTTTGAATGGAACGGGCAAAGGGTGGATATGAACCGGCGCCTGCCAGTTTCACCCGGCCTGGCCAATGCGGGAATGGATCGCAACAGCAAAACGTTGAGCTATGGCGTCACTCACTATCAGGTGTGCGGTATTCCAACGCCGTCAGCTCCCGTCGGCTCGGATTACAGGGCGGTTGGAGATCCGCGTTTCACGTATCTTAGTAATTATGATTGGAGCTCGCTCAGCGCATCTGACACGTACGCAAATGAGACGCGCTGGAAGGGCCGGAACCGGGATTTACCCCCTTTTACGCAGAATTTTGCCAGTACCTGGCAGCAGCGGGATTATGTGCGGGCCAATCCTGCGGAGGGAAACGCCCCAGGCAGCATCAATATGGCGCCTGACTGTGTCCCGTCTGCTTATTCGGAAGCCACGGATGCCGCGAACGCGCCATTCTACATCCGGAACGGCAATATGCAGTCGCCCGGTGAACTGGGAAATATATTCGATCCGGCACAGGCAGACAGCACGGGCGCAGCCCCATCGGGAGGCAAGCCTCCCGGCATTTTTGTCGCCGGTGGCGGAAGAACGCTTCGGATCGGGCAGCCTGAGTTTTCATACTGGGATTCACCGGGACGGCGGGCCATGGAACTGCTGGACCTCTTTACTGCAAACCCCATCAACACGGGAACAGGTTACAGTGAAATGTCAGGTAGAATCAACATCAATACCGCGCCACGGGAAGCGTTGGAAGCGCTTTTCTGCGGCTTGCGCATCGAATCGGATGGGGGCCTGCATGGGAATGTGGAATCCAAAATAAGCAAGATCACCGCGGACGGGGCGTTAACCCTCTCCAGTGCCATTATTGCAGAAAGGGGAAAGAACGGGGCATTTCGAAAACTTTCGGATTTGTACCGGATTTTGCCGGTACTGAACCGGGCCGACAGCTATGATCCCCCGCTGGGGAACGGGCCGGGAAAGCAAGCCCCACTGGCAATGGACCGCGCCAGGGAGGAGTGCTTTGGAAAAATATGCAACCTAGTGGCGACACAATCGCGCAGTTACCGGATTGTGGCAACAGGCCAGGCTTTGGATCCGGCGGGGAGAACATGCGCCCAGACTTTTATCGAAGCGATAGTGAGCCTGCGGCTTGCCAGCGATTCTAGTGGAGGCATCAATTGCAAACCTGAAATAATCTATGAGCGGAGCTACTGACTTTTTTGCGGCGTTTGTCCTTTTGATTCTGGGTACTCCAATCCAGGGGTCATTGTTTGGGGAAGAGCAGGTGAGCGCGGGGGGCAAGACTTCCGAACAGAAAACGGAGATGAGTGTCCAGATTGTGAATGCGACCTGTGTTCCGGAAATTGCGGTGTGGATCAACAATCAACCGGCTTATCCCCGGTTTCCGAGAGGGCTTTGCACGTCTGACGCCCCGGTTCCCTATCTGAAGGCTGAATATAAAATCCGGGATTTAAAATCAGGACGGGAAGCCGTGCAGACCCTGGAATTGGAAAACGGCAGCAGCCAAACCCTGCTCCTGCTGGGTGATTTTAAGGTGCCGCGGCGCAACGGAGATTATTTGGAATCGCTTGAAGAGGCAAAAATGGAGAACGGGAAAAAGCGGCCGAATGTGGCATTTATGGTCTTGCCTCATGCATTGAAGAAAGGGGAGAAATTGTTGCGCTATCGTGTCGTGAATGGAATGCCTGGGCAAACGCTGGAACTGTTGCTGGACAAGGGCGCGCAACACATCCCTGTGGCGCCCGGCGGCCTTTACACTCTGGAGCGCCAGCCCCCTGTGGCGACGCTAGACATTGAAGTCGGAGGCAGTCCGCTCCCAGTCCTGATTAATCAGGAGCGCCATTTTCGGAACTGCACGATTGTATTTTATAAGACGGAGCAAGGTCCCTCCTTTGTGCGGGTATTTGAAAACACCGGGAAAAGCCACAGGAACCAGGAAAGCGGGGACGAAACAGCCTTGCTGCCTTTATCCAACATTCCTTAACGAACATGTTACATGGTCGAGCTAATTTCGTAACAAGCGCCGAATACATTTCCATTCAACAGTTGCCAGGAATCAGCCCGGCAATAAAAAAGGATTGTTTATGAGAAAGATGTGGATATTGAGTGTCTTGACAGGCTTGATCTGCGCCGCGCAATTGAACGGGCAGATTATATTCAGCGAAAATATGGGGACGCCAACCGGAACGACCTCCATTTCCGCCAACGTATTTCAAAATTCGTCGTTCGGATTCTCCGGAACGGGGGATGTGAGAAGCACAACCACCTCGGGCGGTTACATTGGAGCCTCGGGAAATGGCAACATCTTCCTGACTGCAGGCAGTAATGCGAATTTTGTGATATCAGGGATCGACACCCTTGGTTATGCAAGCGGTTCTCTGGATCTTTCCTTTGGCGCCTACAAGTCGGCCATTGCATCGAGCATGTCGGAACTGGTTCTGGAGTACAGCAACAACGGCGGGAGCTATGTTTCCCTGGCCTTGCCCGCGCAGGCGACCGGTGCGGGAACCGCCAATTGGCGTTTGATTGACCTGATCGATACGGCTCTCCCCGTTACATCCAATCTCTCATTGCGCTGGACCAATACCGCGGCATTGGGCGGTGTGCAATTCCGCCTGGACGATGTCATGCTTTCCGGGACCAGCGCGGTGCCGGAACCTTCCAGTTTTGCCCTTTTATTTTTGGGCCTCGGCGGACTGTGTTTTTTGCGAGGACGCGTCTTAAAATGCTATCAAGTTAAAATTTGAGATGAGGTCTGCTTTATCGAGTGATCGTGCAAAGCGCGCCAACGTCATTGCGAGGAGGGACGACGCTGCAATCCAGCAAAGCACATGGATCGCCACGGCCCAAGACGGCCTCCTAATGAACAGATGTGACAAGATGTTGAAAGATGGAATGTTGGAGGTTTCGTAGCTTTTCATAAGGGCCAAAGGTCCGCCCTTTACCAGCCTGGGGCGAAGCCCCAGGTGTGGACGTATAAAAATGTATCGAGCTCTGAAGGAGCGATCCAGAGCTCGACATACGTTAGAGCGCACCTTCAGTGCTTGAGATTTTATACTATTCGTATTCCTGGGGCGTTGCCCCAGGCTGGTATGGGCCGCACCTTTGGTGCTTCTCTCACGAACCCACGTTCATTCCCGCTCAAAACACCTGTTTGAAAGGTTTGGATTCTCGCGATGACGAGACGGCTGGGGAGGCCTGGTTTCGTTAGCACAGATCCAAACGCAACCGCGTCACTGCGAGGAGGGCTGTTTTCCGCGCAACCCTTCGGGCCGCTGTTCTTTGCACCGCTGGCGGTGTTGCTCGCTTGCCCGTATCGTCCAGATAGGGGTCTGCGTTCGCGCCTTGCCAGCGGCGCAGATCCCAAGCGGCCAACCCGTCATTTCACAAAGATCAGACCGCTAGCCCGGATGTTTCACACGCTTCTGAAAACCTCAGCAAAGTGTCCTGCTCCAAAGTCTGGCAGGAACTGGGGTGCAGGAACATCCGGGTTACAAGCAAAACCGCCTGAATGGGTATTTTGTTTTGATTTTTGAATTGGAACTGCCTTATTTGGAGGCGGTTTTGCAATAGCCTGCATATGCCCAGTACGTATCTTTCCGCTGTTACGTCCCGGCGTTAACAGGTTGACCATTGAAATGAGTATGAAATATGCAGGCTAGCACCCTGAAAAATTCCCATTAGTGGCGAAAAGTGCAAACGCTGATCCTTGATTGAATGGGTTGTTCCGCTCCCATAATTTCCCTGAAAAAGGATTGAGTAACCCCGGGGATTGGTTCAAAGTCTGCCGATCAGAGCCCCTGATGGCTCTGAATTATTTAGTCTCTCAAACCAAACAAGGAGTCCCCCATGACAAGCAATCCTCAGGAAAAACAACTCGGTATGCTTTGCCACTTGCTGGCATTGGCAGGCTACATCATCCCGTTCGGCAATATCATCGGGCCATTAATCATCTGGCAGGTGAAAAAGGGCGAGTCATCCTTTGTGGATGATCAGGGTAAGGAATCCGTCAACTTTCAAATCACAGTCACGCTTGCGGCGATTGTCGCAGTGATCCTGTGCTTTTTGCTGATCGGGTTTGTCCTTTTACCAGTGATCGGAATTGCCGACCTGATTTTCATCATCATCGCGGCATTGAAGGCAAACGAAGGCGTGGCCTATCGTTATCCTTACACACTGCGCTTGATCAAATAAGCAGCCTGATCGGCCAGGGTCAGTCCGTGGCCTTTTTGGCCTGGTTCCACAACGCATCCAGCTCGCTCAGGGTAAGCCCCTTGAGCGGGCGCGATGTGTTTTTCTCCATCCACTCGAAGCGCCGCACAAACTTGCGGTTGGCCTGGCGGCAGCTTTCTTCCGCGTCCATTTTGCAATGGCGCGCAAAATTCACCACGCTGAAAAGCAGGTCGCCCACTTCTTCCCGCAATTTTTCCGGATTTTGAAAATCTTTTTCAATTTCCGCAATTTCCTCCTTCACCTTGGCAAGGACATCGCGCAGTTCCTGCCAGTCGAAGCCGACCTTGGCCGCCTTTTTTTGGATTTCCTGGGCCTGCATCAACGCGGGCAGATGCCGGGGAACCCCGTCGAGAGCGCCTTTTCTCTCAGGTTTTTCCTTCTTTTTGATTTCTTCCCAGCGATGAAGTACCTCGCCGGACGTGGAAAGTTTGTCCTCGCCAAAAACATGAGGATGACGGCGGACCAGCTTTTCGCAAATTTCACGCACGACAGTTTCGAGAGTGAAAACGCCGCGCTCCTCCGCGAGCTGGGCATGGAACACAATATGGAGCAGGACATCCCCGAGTTCTTCCCGCAGCATGGAGTCGCTCTTTTCATCGATGGCCTCCAGCACTTCATAACATTCCTCGAGCAACTGGGGCTTGATGGATTCGTGGGTTTGCTCGCGGTCCCACGGGCAGCCGTCCGGCGCGCGCAGGCGGGCGATGATGTCTTTCAGTTGTTTGACCGATTCCATTCGTATTGATTACGCGGCTGGGCCAGGAATGGCAAGCGATTGAACCTTTGAACCACGAAGACACCAAGGCACGAAGAAAGAGAAAGTATATTTTAGGTTAAAGGAAGCCACTCCCAAGGGGTTGGCATTTATCCGTGTTGTCCGTGGTAAAGCAGTTTTCCTTCTGCTTGCACTGCGGATTAATTCGTTGCGTTCATTGGGCTTTTCAAGGCGCTCAACAAGGGATCCGTTTTCACCGCGGGCTTGAGCAGGGGTTCCAGCTTTACAGCCTGCTGGGCATGGCGGCGGGCCGAACTGGCATTGCCAAGCCGGGCCTGGCAGCGGGCAAGGTTGTAATGGCAAAACCCGCTGCGTTTGATTGCATCCGGCGCCGACATCCAGATGTCGATGGCGCGCGCCGGCTCGCCGAGCTGCTCATAAGCAAGCGCCTGTTGAATATAAAAATCGGGCAGCTCCGGATAACGGTCATGGCCTGCTTGCGCCAGTTCGGCGGCTGATGACCACTCGGAGCGAAGGAGAAAGATCTGGCCTTTGAGGCTCATGACCTCGGGAAGGTTCTGGAAATCCTTTTTCAGATGGGTCAGCTCGTCCAAGGCCTCATCCGGCATGCCAAGGTTCAGGTAGCCTGAGGCAAACTGCAGGCCCCAGCGCAGTTTCGGATCCAGTTTCGTTTCCGGCACAAATGCTCCTTTCGTGAATGACTGTCACCACAGTCAGACTTAATTAAGCTTAATCTGTGCCAAGCGCAAAGCGAGGAGCGCAAAAATGCAAAAACTTAATCGTTCCGACGTCCGCCCATTAGAAGAGGCAGCAGATAGTAGAGCATATAAAGCAGCGACGTGATAAAGGCCGCCACATAGGTCCAAGCCGCCGCATCGAGCACTTTTCGCATGCCGGTTTCGGCTTCTTCGGAAGACAGGAAATGCATTTTGTTGAGAATGATTTTTGCGCGCCGCGAAGCGTCGAATTCGACCGGCAATGTAATCAGGTTGAAAAGCATGATGATTCCCCAGCCGAGCGACATGACCAGCAGATAGGTGTGAAGGGAAATTCCAAACCCGCCATGATAACCGCCGGTGATCCAAAAGAGCAGGGGCAGCCAGGTAACCGCCTGGTTGGCATAAGTGGTGGCGCCAACCGAGGCCATGCGCCATTGGAGCGGCGCATAGGCCAGCTTGTGCTGGATCGCGTGGCCGCATTCGTGGGCGGAAACACCCAGCGCCGCGGCCGAGTCCCCGTGATAATTTTCAGTTGAAAGGACCAGCCGCTTGTTCATCGGATCATAGTGGTCGCCGAGCATCGAATCGGCCTCCACAATTTCAACATCATGGATTCCCGCCGATTCCAGGATGCGTTCGGCGCAGCGCGCGCCCGTGTAGCCGGACCCGGCCGGCACCTTGCTCCACTTGGCGTAGGCGGCCTTCACCCGGCATACCGCAATGATGGAGATGGCGGCTGTTACGATAAAAATGAGCAGAAACATATTGAGTCCTCCGTAGATGGAAAAATCTAGCCCTCCGTTGATCCGATGCAAGGCAATCCCATTGCAGTTTCAAGAATCAAGTTCGCCACGGCGAATCCGTCCGGCGGCGGATTTGCCAGTTTTAAGCCGGGGCAACTTGCAAGATTTGGCTCCCGCCTTTCTGCTCTTCGCGTCCTTCCTGTAACATCCGCCTTCCAGTCCTCCGGCTTGTTATTTGCCGTACATCCCTTACAATCTGCGCCGTGCAACTGAACCGTTATGACAACAGCGCGTTTGACCGGGGCGCAGGACGCCTGAAAGAGGCGTTCTGGATTTTATGCAAATGCCTTTTTTTTCAAAACCCGTTTCCCTGGCCCTCGTTCCTGCGGGTTTTCTTCCTCAGATTGTTTGGCGCAAAAATCGGGAAAGGCATGGTTATTCGCAGTGGAGCCAACATTACATTTCCCTGGCGATTTAAGGCCGGCGACCATGTCTGGATCGGCGAGGACGCCTGCATTCTCAGCCTTGCGGAAGTTGTCCTGGGATCGAATGTGTGCGTGTCCCAACGCGCCTACCTTTGTACCGGCTCGCATAATTTCCGGAAGGGAACTTTCGACCTCATAACCCGTCCGATACGGATTGAAGACAGCGTCTGGATTGCGGCCCAGGCTTTTGTGGGTCCGGGAGTTACGATCGGGCACGATTCCCTGGTGAGCGTCGGCAGCGTGCTCCTGCGTTCGGCGGCGCCCGGTACCATGTCGCGCGGAAATCCCTGCCGCACAGTTTCGATTCATGCGTCTGCCTAACCCTGATGCCCTTTTGACTTGAAAATTTTGCTGATCAACCAGTATGGACCCGGTTCAGGCGCGCCCACCGGGAGGCTGCTTGGCGAATTGGCGTCCTTTTTGGAGGAAAACGGCCATCAAGTGAGTTGGCTGGCAACAG
Organism: Candidatus Methylacidiphilales bacterium; assembly: GCA_028713655.1. Classification (NCBI taxonomy): domain Bacteria; kingdom Pseudomonadati; phylum Verrucomicrobiota; class Methylacidiphilae; order Methylacidiphilales; species Methylacidiphilales bacterium. The sequence goes on from JAQTNW010000002.1 coordinate 141,207, forward strand.
ACCCGCTGTATGGCGCCCCGAAACCCGGCTGGCGGCGCTGGCGCCACGAACTCCGGGCGCATGTGGTGCTCCTGCTCCGCGGCCTGTCCCATCCCGCAGTGGACGCCGTGATTTCGTTCACCTCCCCTGTTTGCCTGGTTGTTACCGCGCGCATGATTGCCTGCTTTCACCGCGCCAAATCCTGGCACTGGGCGATGGATCTTTATCCGGACCTGGCGGTCGCCCTGCGCGAAATCAAACCCGGTTTGCTGGAAGCATTGCTGCATCGCCTGATGAAAATGGCCTATCATAGCACTGGCGGTGTTGTGGCGTTGGATGAAGACATGCGCGGTTATCTGGAGAAAGTTTACTCGGTCAAGGCGGATGTCATTCCGCCCTGGCCTGAATCCGCAATCGAGACCGAACTTTCACTTGCGGATTCCCGGCCGCCCGGCCCGCGCTGGCAATGGATGTATTCGGGGAACCTGGGGCGCGCCCACGAATGGGAAATTCTGGCGCTGGCCCAATCGGAATTGGAAAAGCGCGGCTTGCCGGTCTGGCTTGTTGTGCAGGGAGGGGGAGCATCGCTGGAATTGTTGAAAAACAAGGCGCGTGAATTGGGGCTCAAACAGTGTGAATTCCGCGGTTACGCTGCGCCGGGGGATTTGTTGCAAAGCCTGTTGTCATCCCGGGTCCTGATCGCAACGCAAAGGCCCGAAACCACAGGCTTGCTCTGGCCCAGCAAGCTGTCGCTTTTGCTGGATCTGCCGCGTCCCCTGGTTTGGATCGGGAATGGAAAATCCGCAGCCGCCCTGGCCCTCCGGCAAAGGCCGGACACCGGAGTTTTTGATCCGCATGAGACGTTGAAGCTGGTGGATTGGCTGGACAAGCTGTATCATCAAACGAATAGTACGCATAGACAACAATGCAGTGCGCCAGGGGTCCGACAAAACTCGAAAGCGCTTTGGTTGAAACTTATTGAATCGGACAGGGCATCGGTTTGACTGTGATCTCTAACATTCGTCACGAAAAACGGAATATGCAGGCTGCAGGCAACTGAATTTTGGAAGGGAAGCATTCTTTGATTATCGCCGGAATATTTTTTGTCAGTGCGATCTTTGTCACGATTTTGGCCACGCCGCTCGTGATCCGTTGGAGCGCGACAGGGCATGGTCTCGACCAGCCGGATGCGTTTCGCAAACGTCATCGCGCCCCCATCCCGCGCCTGGGGGGGCTGCCGTTGTTCGTGGTTTTTATAACAGGTTTTATTCTGATCACAAATCTCCAGCCTTCTTCGAGTCCCGGCTGGGCGGCGATTGGAATTTGCAGCGGATTGATTTTTATTTTGGGTCTTTGGGACGATTTCAAGCCGCTCGGGGCAAAAGCCAAACTGGCCGGGCAAATCCTCATTGCCTTGACGGCGCATTTCATGGGCCTGGGCATCAACGTCATCACATGGCCGCTGGGGCATTTCAGCATGGAATTGGGGGAATGGTCCCTGCCCCTGACCGTGTTCTGGCTGGTGGCAATTCCCAATCTTGTCAATTTGATCGACGGGATCGACGGCCTGGCGTCCGGTGTGGGGCTCTTTCTTTTTATAACGCTTGGTTTTGTCGGCTGGGTGGGCGGCCAATTCGGAGTCACATGGATTTCCTTTGGTATGGCAGGGGCGCTTCTGGGCTTTCTCTGCTTTAATTTTCCGCCGGCTCGCATTTTCCTCGGAGATGGCGGGGCTTACCTGATAGGCTTTGTCATCGCCTCATTATCACTTGCCAGTTCGAACAAGGGGACCATTGCCGCCGCATTGCTTGTCACAACGGTGGCGCTTGGGCTTCCAATCATGGACACCACCTTCGCGCTGTTGCGCCGCGCGGTTCGCGGCTTTCCTCTTTTTCAGGCCGACGCGGAACACATTCACCACAGGCTGACTCTGTTGGGCCTTTCCGACCGGAGGGTTGTGTTGGGCATGTATCTCATCAGCGTGGTGCTCAGCCTGGTCGGTTTGAGCGTTTTATGGACACAAGGACGGAGCCTGCCGGTGGCCGGTGGACTGGTGTTCGTGCTGGCTATTTTTGCCGTCCGTTATCTGGGTTATATTTGGACCTGGGCGGAACTTACGACACAGATCCGGCGGGCGTTGAGCCGTCGGACGGATGTCAAATACACCCTCCTTTTGGCGCAACTGTTGGAAATGGAAGTGGGCCGGTGCCGGAACCGGGCGGAATTTGACGCCATCTTCCTTCAAATGCTGGTGCGCGCGGGCTTTAGCCTGCACGGTTCCGGGGAAATGGAAGGACGGTCCCCCATTCTTTTGGAAACCCGCAACAGCCCCCCGCTGACCCTTTATGTCCCGTCAGAGCAACAGGACAATCGTTACTGGAAGCGCATGGCCAATTGCTTCCGGCACGCCTATCAAAAAGCCGGCGAACGGTGGGATCCCGAGCAGATTCCGAAATAATTTTCAAATGACTCCATGATCAGCCGACTCAACCAGTTTGCGATTGTCTGTTCCGTCCTCCTGGCTTCGTTTCTGGGAGGTGGGCGCGATCCGTGGGCCTGGGGGGCGATCCTTCTCTCCACGGCCTTCTGCATGCTGATCTGGCCGTCATGCCATTCTCTGCCTAGGAATTGGTTCTTGTGGAGTGTTGGATTTCTTGCCTGGTGCAGCATGGGTCTCTGGCCCTTTGCCCTGCTTGCAAGGCCCGCATGGCAGAAGTCATTGATCGAATCGGCCGACATGAAGCTGGGGCCGTTTCTCTCGGCGCAACCGTGGATCACACTGGAAAGCTGGATCATTCTTGCCGCTGGAATGCTTTGGTTCTTTTACATTGCAAGTCTCCCGGCGGGGCGGCACCAGAGGCGGGCACTCCTGCGCTGGTTTTGCTACGGCGCCTTTGTCCTGGCGGGTCTGGCACTTATGTGTTATCTGGCAGGGCAACAGTTCCCATTCTGGTATTCCCCCAAAAATCTTGGTCCGTTTGAAAACCGCAACCAGATGGCCTGCTTCCTTGCAATGAGCGGTGTCATTACCCTGGCGCTTGCCGTGGATCATTTGCGGCGCCGGGAACTCCGCGCATGGATCCTGGCTGCCGGGTTCATTCTTTTGCTGGCCACGCTGTTTCTCAGTTTCTCACGCGCCGGTATCGCGCTTTTTTTCGGCGGTGCCGGCCTTTGGATTCTGCTCGCATTCCGGCTTTCCTTCCGTCGGGCGCGGACGTGGATTGCCTTGTCCTGTTTACTTTTGGCCTTTGCAGGGTTTATGCTTTTTGGAGGCAAAACATTGCAGCGCTTTACCGGTGAAACAGCCGAAAAGCTGGAATATGGCGGGCGAGCCCAAATCCAACGGGATGCCATTGACATGGTGCTGGCCCAGCCGGTGGTTGGAGTCGGTCTTGGCAATTTCGCCGGTGCGTTTCCGATGTACCGTACCCATTCCCTGACCGAGGACTTTGTAAGGCATCCCGAAAGCGACTGGCTGTGGCTGGCATCCGAAACCGGGGTGCCCTCCCTGATCCTACTGGCCGGGTTGGGCCTTTGCTTTTTTCGCGGTTGCTTTCCATTCGACAGCGGTTCCGACCGCTCACTGCGTGCCGCATGTCTGGCTGCAGGATGCATGCTGGCTGTGCATGGCATTGTGGATGTTTCAGGCCACCGGCTGGGGACCATTTGGCCGGGTCTTTTATTTGCGGCGCTGGCTTTGCGTCCGGAATGCAGGGAGGCGCCTTCCCGCATGTTCACGATCCTGGCTTCAATTGCATGCTTTTTGATCATTTTAATATCCATTCTGTGGGTGACAACCTCGCTGGATATCGCCCACTTCCCCGGGTCTGCGCGTGCTGATATTTTGGGGCGAAAAATTGAGCAGGAACTGGCCACCGGGCGTTATTCCGAAGCAAAAAGGGATTGTGACGATGCGATTTGGATTCGGCCATTGCAATGGAACACTTATTTTTCGAGGGCCGTGGCCCGATTGAAGTTGCATGAAAAGGTCGAAGAAGCCGTGGCTGATTTCCGGCGGGCCCGCACGCTTGAACAAAACAGCTCGCGCCTGCCCATGGAGGAAGGGACGATCCTGTTGCCGTATAACCCGGATGATGCGTTGGCGGCCTGGTCGGAAGCGCTGCGGCGTTGTCGGCAGGGGATGGAGGTGCGCAGCGTGGAAGAGCTTTATAATTCCATGCAAAAGCAGGCGGAAAAATACCCGGCGCTGCGTGAAAACCTCCTGTTGGTGGCGCGTGATTTTCCGCAGCTTGAGGGGTACTACTGGATGTCGGCCTCGAAGGACCAGGCGGATGAATTTCTTCAAAATCTTTTGCAACAGGACGACACCATCGAGTCGAGCCCCGAAAAGGAACCCGACTGGGTCTGGAAACTGTGGATTCGCGTGCGTGGCTTACCGGATATGGAGGAGTTTTTGAGTGACAAACCACAGGTCAGTTTAAAAATCTGGCCCATCCTGCTTGAGGCCTGTGTGGAGCAGCAATTATACGAAAAGGCCTACAAGCTGCTGAAAAA